>NZ_JBSFXG010000015.1:0-202143 GCF_053595235.1 Streptomyces sp. NPDC002520
CTTCCTCGCGGCGCCGGTCTTCGGCGAGCTCCTCCTGGACGACCGCGTCGGCATCCGGCCGCCGTGTTCATGGCCGTCCGGCGCGGGCGGGAAGGTCAGCCCCGTGCCCCTCCGTGCCCGTTCCCTCCGTTCCCCTGTCCCTGGACGAAGTTCCCGGGGAGGGTGAAGGTCGGGTTCGGGTTCGGGTTCGGGCCGCCGGTGGTGTCACCGGGACCGCCGTTCGTTCCCCCGCCGATCAGTCCCCCGATCAGTCCGCCCGTGTCCCCCCGGTGATTGCCCCGGTCGCCCTTTCCCCGGCCGTCCCCGTGGTCGTCGTCGGGGATGTCGACCAGGTTGAAGCCCGGTGCGTCCTTGCCGGACAGGGCGCCGGTCATGGCGTCCTTCCAGATCGGGCCGGGGACGTCGGCGCCGAAGACCTGGTCGTGGTAGACGCCGCCGATGCTGATCTGGGTCATCTTCACGTTCTGCCGGGCGCTGCCGACCCAGACCGCGCCGGCCATGTTGGGCGTGTAGCCGACGAACCAGGCGTTCTTGCGCTCGTCGGTCGTACCCGTCTTGCCCGCGCTCTCGCGGTCGGTCAGACCCGCCTCCTGGCCGGTGCCGGAGTCGATCACGCCGCGCAGCAGGGTGTTGACGGTGTCGGCGGTCTTCTCGCTCATCGCGCGCGAGCAGGTCGACTTGGGCACCGGGATCGACTTCTGCTCGTTGCCGACCTTCTGGGTGATCGACTCGATGGCGACCGGCGTGCAGTACATGCCCCGCGAGGCGAAGGTGGCGTACGCGCTGGCCATCGTCAGCGGGGACAGGCCGATGGAGCCGAGGGCGATGGCGGGGGTCTCCGGGAGCTTCGAGCCGTCGCCCTGTACGACGTGCAGCGCGTCGGTCATCTTCACCACCGGGCACAGACCGATGTCGGAGATCAGCTGCACGAAGTAGGTGTTGATGGACTTCGCCATCGCCTCCTTCATGCGGTACGGGCCCTTCTCGGACTCGTTCTCGTTCTCCACGGTCTCGTTCTTGGTGTTGACGTACGGGTTGGCGTCGCACCGCTGGACCGGGCTCGGGTAGTTCATCTTGTACGGCGACGCGTACTCCTGGGTCGCCGGCTTGCCGCCCTCGATCGCGGCCGCCGCCACGAACGGCTTGAACGTCGAACCCGTCGGGAAGCCGTAGTTGGAGCCCCCCATGGCCCGGTCGACCGAGAAGTTGTACTCGGTCTCGTCCTTGCCGTAGCCGAACGGCTTCGACTGGCCCATCGCCAGGACCTTGCCGGTGCCGGGCTCGACCAGGGTGGAGGCCGCGGCGACCGTGTCGGACTGGTTGATGTGCTGCTTGAGGGAGGCCTGCACCGAGTCCTGGGCCTGCGGGTCCAGGGTCGTACGGATCGTCAGGCCGCCCTTGTTCCACAGCTTGGAGCGGTCCTCGCGGGTCTTGCCGAAGGCCGGGTCGGTGAGGAAGACGTGCTCGACGTACTTGCAGAAGAACGAGGCGCCCCGGGTGGCGGTGATGCAGCCGTTCTGCGGCTGGCTGACGTGCAGCCCGAGCGGCGCCTTCTTGGCCCGGTCGGCCTCCGCCGGGGAGATGTCGCCGACCTCGGCCATGCGCTGGAGCACGATGTTGCGCCGCTTGGTGGCCTCGGCCTCGTCGTTGACCGGGTCGTAGCGGCTCGGGGACTGCACGATACCGGCCAGCAGCGCCGACTCCTGCAGGTTCAGGTCCTTGGCGTGCTTGGAGAAGTAGCGCTGGGAGGCGGCCTCGACGCCGTACGCCTGCTCGCCGAAGAAGGTGATGTTCAGGTAGTTCTCGAGGATCTTCTTCTTGCCGAGCTTCTCCTCGATCTGGATCGCGTACTTCAGCTCGCGGACCTTGCGGCCGAGGGTCTGCTGGGTGGCCTCGGCGACCTTCGTCGGGTCGTCGCCGGCCTCCTCGATGAAGTAGTTCTTCACCAGCTGCTGGGTGAGCGTGGAGGCGCCCTGGGAGACCCCGCCGCTCTGCGCGTTCTTGTTCAGGGCGCGCAGCACGCCCTTGAGGTCGATCGCGCCGTGCTTGTAGAAGCGCGAGTCCTCGATCGCGACGATGGACTTCTGCATGTACGGCGAGATGTCCTTGAGCTCCACCACCGTACGGTCGCGGGAGTAGACGCTCGCGATCTGGTTGCCCCGGCTGTCCAGTATGGTCGTGCGCTGGCTGAGCTGGGGGCTCTTGAGGTTGGCGGGGATCTCGTCGAAGCCCTGGACCGAGCCCTTGGCCGCGAGGCCCAGCGCTCCGGCCGCGGGCAGCGCGATGCCCGCCATCACGGCTCCCGCGAGCACACTGACACCGAGGAACTTGGCGGCCTGCTGCGTGGTGGACAGGCCACCGCCCGAGCGCTTCTTTGGCATGGGGGCAGCCTAATCCGTACTCCTGAGCGTTCCGAGGGAGCGGCTCTCTCTCGGGATGTTCGCCACAGTGCGACGCGGACGTTCTCATTCTCCGGACACGCGCACAGGCCTTGGCCTAAGCTGCTCTCAACTGTCACAGCAGTGCGGCCACGTATCAATACGTCCGGCGACCCCGAATCGTTCCGGAAGTACCCCGATTTTCTGATGGGGGCGTGTCCGAATCCGCCTCGTGTGTCACCTGGCGTCCGCTGTGACACATCGCAGCTGTCCCGGTTTGCCGGGATGGTCGCGTATGTCGCCAGCTCACTCCCGCGGGTGATCTGCCGCTTACCCATAGTCCGTTCGGGCCATTCAAGATTGGGCCCGAAGGGGGTGTTGCGCTGTCCCCACCTTCCGTAACGTCCTCAACTGGCGGCGGTGAATATGCCGCTGCCGCCGTGGGGGAGCCTCGATTCGGGAGAGGACGGCGCCGGTATGGGCTGGGTAACCGACTGGAGTGCGCAGGCCGCCTGCCGCACTACCGATCCGGATGAACTGTTCGTTCAGGGAGCAGCGCAGAACAGGGCCAAGGCGGTGTGTACCGGATGCCCGGTACGCACCGAATGCCTGGCCGATGCGCTGGACAACCGCGTCGAATTCGGCGTGTGGGGAGGCATGACGGAGCGGGAGCGCCGCGCACTGCTGCGCCGGCGGCCCACCGTGACCTCCTGGCGCAGGCTGCTGGAGACCGCCCGCTCGGAGTACGAGCGAGGCACGGGGATCGTGCCCCTCGACGACGACGAGGTGTACGCGAACTATGCGGCGGTGAGCTGAGGGCACTGCCCTCCGGCATAGACCGAGGGCCACTCCGGCCGGGCGAGAGCCGCGGGAAGCAACGGTCGGGCATGTGCCTTCGGGTCATCTCCGCGGCGGCGACGCGGGGTGAGCGAAGGCTGCCGTGACGCATGCCTCCGGGACGCATGCCTCGGTGACGGCGGTTGCCGTTACGACAGCTCCGTACGCCCCGCCGCCAGCAGCTTGCCGATGTCGCGCAGGCCCGGGAGGTCGTGCACGTCACCGGGAAGCGCGGGCACTTCGACGACCGCCACCTCGGGGTGGCGGGCGGTGAAGCGGTCACGCGTGCGCTGCTCGCGTGAGAGCAGCTGCATGCGCTCGGCGTGCAGTCTCAGCAGGCCTGCGGTGAGCTGCTCGACGGACCGCTCTGTGTCGGACCGCTCTGTGCCGGATCGCTGTGTGGCGGACCGTTCTGCGCCGGATCGCTGTGTGTCGGACCGCTCTGCGCCGGTGCTGTCCGTGTCGGGCCGCTCGGTAGTGGGCCGCTCCGTGTCCGTGGCGGGGGAGCCGTCGTCGGGAGCCGGTGTTCCGGAAGCGGGAGTCTCTGAACTGCCGTACGTGTCGAGAGAGTTACGAAGTCCAGCTTTCCCGCCCCCCTGATCCACAATGCGGGGCTCCTCAAGATTTTCCGCGGCGGCCAGTGCCCGCTCGGCCGACAGCCGGTCGGCGCCGCTGCCGTGCACGCGGTTGAGCACCAGACCCACCAGCGGCATGTCCTCCGCGTCCAGCCGCTCCACGAAGTACGCCGCCTCGCGCAGTGCGTCCCGCTCCGGGGCCGCCACCACCAGGAACGCCGTACCGGGGGCCTGGAGCAGCTTGTACGTGGCGTCGGCGCGCGTGCGGAAGCCGCCGAAGGTGGTGTCCATCGCGGCCACGAACGTCTGGACGTCCTTCAGCAGCTGGCCGCCCAGCAGCTTGCCCAGCGTGCCGGTCATCATCGACATGCCGACGTTCAGGAACGCCATCCCCGCGCGGCCGCCCAGCTTGGCGGGGGCCGTCAGCAGACGGATCAGCCGGCCGTCCAGGAAGGACCCCAGCCGCTTGGGCGCGTCCAGGAAGTCCAGCGCCGAGCGGGACGGCGGGGTGTCCACCACGATCAGGTCCCACTCGTCCCTCGCCCGCAGCTGGCCCAGCTTCTCCATCGCCATGTACTCCTGCGTGCCCGCGAAGCCCGCCGAGAGCGACTGGTAGAAGGGGTTCGCCAGGATCGCGGCCGCCCGCTCCGGGTCCGCGTGCGCCTCCACGACCTCGTCGAAGGTGCGCTTCATGTCGAGCATCATGGCGTGCAGTTCCCCCTCGCCGTCGGTGCCCTTCACCCGCCGGGGCACGTTGTCGAGGGAGTCGATGCCCATCGACTGGGCCAGCCGCTTGGCCGGGTCGATGGTGAGCACGACCACCTTGCGGCCCCGCTCGGCCGCCCGGAGCCCGAGGGCCGCCGCGGTCGTCGTCTTGCCGACCCCGCCGGAACCGCAGCACACCACGATCCGGGTGTTCGGGTCGTCCAGCAGCGGGTCGACGTCGAGCACACGCGCGGGCGAGAGACGAGCGCGGGCGGCGTCCTGCGCCTCGGCCGGGTCCGGACTCATGACAACCCCTGCTTCCGCAGCTCGGTGGCGAGTTCGTACAGGCCCGCCAGGTCCATTCCCTCGGCGAACAGCGGCAGTTCGTGCAGCGGCAGGTCCAGTTCACCGAGGACCCCGCGCTGCTCCTCCTCCAGCGCGTACCGCTCGGCGTACTCGGCGGCCTGCCGCAGCAGCGGGTCCACCAGCTGCTCCGCCTTCCCGCCGCGCCGCGCCCCGCCGAGCCCGGCCGCCGACAGCGACTGCGCCACGGCCGTGCGCGGCACGGACCGCACGAGGTCCAGGTCGGTCGAGTCCAGCACCTGGGGCCGGACCATGTTCACGATGACCCGGCCCACCGGCAGCCGCGCCGCGTGCAGTTCGGCGATGCCGTCGGCGGTCTCCTGGACCGGCATCTCCTCCAGCAGTGTGACCAGGTGCACGGCCGTCTCCCGCGACTTGAGCACCCGCATCACGGCCTGCGCCTGATTGTGTATCGGGCCGATCTTCGCCAGGCCCGCCACCTCGTCGTTGACGTTCAGGAAGCGGGTGACGCGACCGGTCGGCGGGGCGTCCATGACGACGTAGTCGTACGCGAACCTGCCCGACTTGTCCTTGCGGCGCACCGCCTCGCAGGCCTTCCCGGTGAGGAGGACGTCCCTGAGGCCCGGCGCGACGGTGGTGGCGAAGTCGATCGCGCCGAGCTTGCGCAGCGCCCGGCCCGCGCCGCCGAGCTTGTAGAACATCTGGAGGTAGTCCAGAAGGGCCAGTTCGGGATCGATGGCGAGGGCGTACACCTCCCCGCCCCCGGGGGCGACCGCGATCTTGCGCTCCTCGTAGGGCAATGCCTCGGTTTCGAAGAGCTGTGCGATTCCCTGCCGGCCCTCGACCTCCACGAGAAGCGTCCGCTTCCCCTCGGTCGCGAGGGCCAGCGCGAGTGCGGCGGCGACCGTCGTCTTGCCGGTCCCGCCCTTGCCGCTGACGACCTGGAGCCTGCTCACGCCTTCGAGACTAACCAGTCCGGCCGACTGTCACGCGCGAGGCTGTGGATAAACCCCGCTCAGGCCGTCCGCCGGTCCCGCCGGTCACAGCGGATACAGTCGGCCCATGACCAAGTGGGAATACGCAACCGTGCCGCTGCTCGTCCATGCCACGAAGCAGATTCTGGACACCTGGGGCGAGGACGGCTGGGAGCTCGTCCAGGTCGTGCCCGGGCCCAACAACCCCGAACAGCTGGTGGCCTACCTGAAGCGGGAGAAGCAGGCGTGAGCGCGGTCGAGACCAAACTGGCCGAACTGGGCCTGACCCTGCCGGAGGTCGTACCGCCGCTGGCCGCGTACCAGCCGGCCGTGCGGTCCGGCGTGTACGTCTACACCGCCGGCCAGCTGCCGATGGTGGAGGGCAAGCTGCCGGTCACCGGCAAGGTGGGTGCGGAGGTCACCCCCGAGGAGGCCAAGGACCTGGCCCGCACCTGCGCGCTGAACGCGCTGGCCGCCGTCAAGTCCGTGGCCGGCGACCTGGACCGCATCGCGCGCGTGGTGAAGGTCGTCGGGTTCGTCGCCTCCGCCGCCGACTTCACCGGGCAGCCCGGTGTCGTCAACGGCGCCAGCGAACTGCTCGGCGAGGTCCTGGGCGAGAAGGGCGTGCACGCCCGCAGCGCCGTGGGCGTCGCGGTGCTCCCGCTGGACGCGCCGGTGGAGGTCGAGATCCAGGTCGAGCTGGTTCCGTAGCCACCGTGAGCCACTGCGGCCTCTGGGCCGGCGCCAGGGTGCGGCCCCTGGGCGGCAGCTTCCGAGTGACAACCTCTGGGGCCGGACCACGGGGGACTCCCGACCGGCCTCCGAAGCCCCTCTGACCTCGGGCACCTCTCGAACATTCGCCCTACACGGGATAGCCTCCGGCCATGGCGAACGGTCAGTGGTACCCCCCGGAGTGGCCCGACCGCATCCGCGCACTCGCGGACGGCACCCTCACACCGGTGTCCCCCAGGCGCGCGGCCACGGTGCTGCTCCTGAAGGACAGCCCGGCCGGTCCGGTCGTCCACATGCTGCGCAGACGCGCCTCCATGGCCTTCGCCGGAGGCGCGTACGCGTATCCCGGCGGCGGTGTGGACCCCCGGGACGACGACCGGCAGGTCCGCTGGGCGGGCCCCACGCGCGCGTGGTGGGCCGACCGGCTCGGCGTCGACGAGACCGGCGCCCAGGCGATCGTCTGTGCCGCCGTGCGGGAGACGTACGAGGAGGCGGGTGTCCTGCTCGCCGGACCGAGCCCCGACTCGGTCGTCGGTGACACCACCGGGGACGACTGGGAGGCGGACCGCACCGCCCTGGTCGCGCGCGAGCTGTCCTTCGCCGAGTTCCTGGACCGCCGGGGCCTGGTCCTGCGCTCCGACCTGCTCGGCGCGTGGACCCGCTGGATCACCCCTGAGTTCGAGGCCCGCCGCTACGACACCTGGTTCTTCGTGGCCGCCCTCCCGGAGGGCCAGCGCACCCGCAACGTGTCCACGGAGGCGGACCGCACGGTGTGGACCCGGCCCGGGGAGGCCGCCGCCGGCTACGACAAGGGCGAGCTGCTGATGATGCCGCCCACCATCGCCACCCTGCGTCAGCTGCTGCCGTTCCGCACCGCCGCCGAGGCACTCGCCGGCGCGCCCGAGCGCGACATGACCCCGGTGATCGCGCGCGCCCGCCTGGAGGACGGCGAGATCGTGCTGTCCTGGCCGGGGCACGACGAGTTCACCAAGCACATCCCGTCCGCTCCGCGCACCGGTGGAGGCCCCGCATGACCGACGCAGCAGCCCTGCCCGGCCAGCCGAGGGGCACCGTCGTCTCCGGACCCGCCACCGAACGCGCCGTCAACGTGCTGGCGCCCAACGCCTCCGCGATGACCCTGGACGGCACCAACACCTGGATCGTCGCCGAGCCGGACTCCGGGCTGGCCGTGGTCGTCGACCCGGGCCCGCTGGACGACGTCCACCTGCGCAACGTCGTCGACACCGCGGAGAAGGCCGGCAAGCGCGTCGCCCTCACCCTGCTCACCCACGGCCACCCCGACCACGCCGAGGGCGCCGCCCGCTTCGCCGAACTGACCGGCACGCGCGTGCGTGCCCTCGACCCGGCGCTGCGGCTCGGCGACGAGGGCCTGGCCGCCGGGGACGTGATAGCGCTCGGCGGGCTGGAGCTGAGGGTCGTACCGAGCCCCGGGCACACCGCGGACTCCCTGTGCTTCCATCTCCCGGCCGACCGGGCCGTGCTGACGGGCGACACCATCCTCGGGCGCGGCACGACCGTCGTGGCGCATCCCGACGGCCGCCTGGGCGACTACCTGGACTCCTTGCGCCGGCTGCGCTCGCTGACCGTGGACGACGGCGTGCACACCGTTCTGCCGGGCCACGGGCCGGTCCTGGAGGACGCCCAGGGTGCCGTCGAGTTCTACCTCGCCCACCGCGCCCACCGCCTCGCCCAGGTCGAGACCGCCGTCGAGGACGGCTACCGCACCCCCGCCCAGGTCGTCGCCCACGTGTACGCGGACGTCGACCGCTCCCTGTGGCCGGCGGCCGAGCTGTCGGTACGGGCCCAGCTGGACTACCTCACCGAGCACGGGCTGATCTAGGGCCGTCTTCCGGATCCCGCCGGGGCTGCGGGGCCGTCAGGACGCTTGACACCCGGTCGACCGGATCCCTCCGCACCCCGAGGGCAGGCCCTAGTCCCAGCCCTCCGGGCGCGGGGTCTTCACGCCGTGCACGCGTGCGTACTCCTCCGCCAGCCAGGGGCCGAGGTCGTCCACGTACGTCCGCAGGACGTCGCGGTCGCCGACGGGCTCGTAGCCGTACCCGGCGGCCGTGCGCAGCTGTTCGGCCCGTCGCGGGTAGTACGCGCCGAACACCTCGGCCATCTCGCGCAGATCGCTCGTCCAGCCGTTCCAGCGGGGCATGACGAGGGTGAAGCCGGTGCGTACGAGGTGCCGGGACATGAAGCGGACGAGCCTGCGCCGGGACTCCTCGGTGTCGTCCGCGCCCGCGATCCGCTCGCGCCAGCGGGGCAGCCACCGGGCCAGGTCGCCGTTCGTCTCCCGGGCGAGCAGGGAGTCGGGCCGGTAGCGGGGGAGCCGCCGGGCGAGATCGTCCCCGAGCAGCGGTGTGCACAGGCAGGCGAGGAACCAGCCCAGGTCGTGCCGCTCCAGGTCGCTCAGCAGCCGCGCCCGGCCGTACAGCAGCGTGCCCACGCCGTCGATCTGTGCGAACTGCGTGTCGAGCGCCTCCCCGAGGGCGCGTACGGCTTCCCGGTCGGCTTCCTCGGGCTCCTCGCGCAGGGTCACCAGCAGATCCAGGTCGCTGCGCCCCACGCGCGCGGTGCCCCGCGGGATCGACCCGTACAGGTAGGCGCTGTCCAGCCGTGTCCCGAGGAGGCCGGGCAGCCGGTCGCGGACGGCGTCGACGACCGGGCGGAACGCGTCCGGCACGCGCGCGAGGGAGCCTTCACGCGCGATGTGGCCCTGCGCGTCGAGTCCGTGGGGGACGGGCGGCCGGTGAGGGTCGGTCATGCGGCCCACTGTGTCCTGTGGGAGGGGAGGGACGTCGCGTATTTTCGGCGCAGGCCGGCGCCGGAGCAGCCCGTCCGGCGTTCGGGGACGCGGTGTTCGGGGACGACGCCCGTCAAGGGCCGGAGCGAGGGTCTGGGGCGCAGCCCCGGGAACGGCGGACATGACGGCGGGGCCCGCTGCACAGGCAAGCGGGCCCCGGTGTCGTACGGCCGAGAGCGGTGTCAGCGCGACCGCTTGGCCAGCCGCTCCACGTCCAGCAGGATCACGGCCCGCGCCTCCAGGCGCAGCCAGCCGCGCTGGGCGAAGTCGGCCAGCGCCTTGTTCACCGTCTCGCGTGACGCGCCGACCAGCTGGGCCAGCTCCTCCTGCGTGAGGTCGTGGACGACGTGGATGCCCTCCTCGGACTGCACGCCGAAGCGGCGGGACAGGTCCAGCAGGGCGCGCGCCACACGGCCCGGCACGTCGGAGAAGACCAGGTCGGACATGGCGTCGTTGGTCTTGCGCAGCCGGCGGGCGACGGCGCGCAGCAGCGCCGTGGCCACCTCGGGGCGCGCGTTCAGCCAGGGCTGGAGGTCGCCGTGACCCAGGCCCAGCAGCTTGACCTCGGTCAGCGCGGTGGCGGTCGCCGTGCGCGGACCCGGGTCGAACAGCGACAGCTCGCCGATCAGCTCGCCGCCGCCGACCACGGCCAGCATGTTCTCGCGGCCGTCGGGTGAGGTGCGGTGGAGCTTGACCTTGCCCTCGGTGACGACGTAGAGCCGGTCTCCGGGGTCGCCCTCGTGGAAGAGGGAGTCGCCACGCGCGAGAGTCACCTCACTCATGGAGGCGCGAAGCTCCGCGGACTGCTCGTCGTCGAGAGCCGCGAAGAGCGGGTTGCGCCGCAGAACGTCGTCCACGAGTTCTCTCCTTGTCGACCTGCTCAGGGGATCTTGCTCCCCGTTGGTACCAGGGGACCGTGCTCCCCATTTTGCCGGACGGTCCAAACAGTGTGATCTGTCACAAGGATGCCGCACAGGTGTCCCGAGGTAAGCGGCAGGGGTCCAATCGGGGGCGGATCTTCCGGGTCCGGGGCGGATGTCGGTGGCGGGCTCTAGGCTGGCCGGGTGTCCAAATCGCCGGTGAGAGCACAGTCCAAGGGGGCTCGGCGGGTGACGGTACGTCGGGATTCCGCTGTGGGCGAACAGGCGTCCAGTGGAAGTAGTAAATCGGTGAAATCTGTAAAAAAGGTACCAGGCGCCAAGGTGCCCGCCAACGAGTCCCGTACCGCTCTGGTCCGCCGCGCGCGCCGGATCAACCGCGAGCTCGCCGAGGTCTATCCGTACGCCCACCCCGAGCTGGATTTCGAGAACCCCTTCCAGCTCCTGGTGGCCACAGTGCTCTCGGCCCAGACCACCGACCTGCGCGTCAACCAGACGACCCCGGCGCTCTTCGCGAAGTACCCCACCCCCGAGGACCTGGCCGTCGCCAACCCGGAGGAGGTCGAGGAGATCCTGCGCCCCCTCGGCTTCTTCCGGGCGAAGACCCGGTCGGTGACAGGGCTCTCCAAGGCCCTCGTCGAGGACTTCGGCGGCGAGGTGCCCGGAAAGCTGGAGGACCTGGTCAAGCTGCCCGGCGTCGGCCGCAAGACCGCCTTCGTCGTCCTCGGCAACGCCTTCGGCCGGCCCGGCATCACCGTGGACACGCACTTCCAGCGGCTGGTGCGGCGCTGGCGGTGGACCGACGCGACCGACCCCGACAAGATCGAGGCCGCCGTCGGCGAGCTGTTCCCCAAGAAGGACTGGACCGACCTGTCCCACCACGTGATCTGGCACGGCCGCCGCATCTGCCACGCCCGCAAGCCCGCCTGCGGCGTCTGCCCCATCGCCCCGCTCTGCCCGGCCTACGGCGAGGGCGAGACCGACCCGGAGAAGGCCGCGAAGCTCCTGAAGTACGAGAAGGGCGGCTTCCCCGGCCAGCGTCTGAAGCCCCCGCAGGCCTATCTCGACGCGGGCGGCAAGGCGGCCCCGCCCCTGGGGGCCGGATGACGGAAGGGCCGGAAGACGGAACGATCTCGGTGCCCTCGGGCGTTGGACTCGGCAGAGCGGGGGTGGCCATGGGCTACGTACGGGACACGCAGGACGGAGCGGTGACGCTGAGCAAGGAGGGTCTGCCGGACTGGCTGGAGCCGGTGGTGCGGGCCGCGGAGACGGTCGAGCCGACCCAGCTCAGCCGCTTCCTTCCGCCGAAGAACGGGTCGGGGCGCCAGTCCGCGGTGCTGATCCTGTTCGGCGAGGGGGAGCAGGGCCCCGAACTGCTGCTGATGGAGCGTGCCGGCTCCCTGCGCTCGCACGCCGGGCAGCCGTCCTTCCCGGGCGGCGCCCTCGACCCGGAGGACGGCGACCCGGGGGCCGACGGGCCGCTCAGGGCCGCGCTGCGCGAGGCCGAGGAGGAGACCGGCCTCGATCCGGCGGGCGTCCAGCTCTTCGGCGTCCTGCCCGCCCTCTACATCCCGGTCAGCGGCTTCGTCGTCACGCCCGTGCTCGGCTGGTGGCGCGCGCCCAGCCCGGTCGGCGTCGTCGACCCGAACGAGACCGCGCGCGTCTTCACGGTCCCCGTGGCGGATCTCACGGACCCCGCCAACCGCGCCACCACCGTCCACCCCAGCGGCCACAAAGGCCCGGCATTCCTGGTCGAATCGGCCCTTGTCTGGGGTTTCACGGCCGGAGTGATCGACCGCCTGCTGCACTTCGCGGGCTGGGAGCGCCCCTGGGACAGGGACAAGCAGGTCCCGCTCGACTGGCGGTCATGACAGGGTGTCGTCCGTGCTGTCTTTCTTCGGGGGCCGTGACACCGGCGGCTTCGCCACCGACCCCCGGATCCCCGGCCGAGCCGCTGGGACCGGAGTGAGTAGGCGAGGCCTGAAGCAGTGAACGTGCTGGACATCCTGTTGCTGGTCGCGGCCGTGTGGTTCGCGGTCGTCGGCTACCGCCAGGGCTTCGTCGTCGGCATCCTGTCGGTGATCGGATTCCTCGGCGGCGGCCTCGTGGCCGTGTACACGCTGCCCGTCGTATGGGACGCCCTGACCGGCAACGCGGAGGTCGGCACCACCGCCGCCGTCGTCGCCGTGGTCGTCGTCATCGTCTGCGCCTCCGTCGGCCAGGCCCTGACCACCCACCTCGGCAACAAGCTGCGCCGCCACATCACCTGGTCCCCGGCCCGCGCCCTGGACGCCACCGGCGGCGCCCTCGTCAACGTTGTCGCGATGCTCCTGGTCGCCTGGCTGATCGGCTCCGCGCTCGCCCAGACCACCCTGCCCACGCTGGGCAAGGAGGTCCGCAACTCCAAGGTGCTGATCGGGGTCTCCGAGGCGCTGCCCGGACAGGCCGACACCTGGTTCAAGGACTTCACCTCGGTCCTCGCGCAGAACGGCTTCCCGCAGGTCTTCAGCCCGTTCTCGGACGAGCCGATCAAGGACGTCCGGCCGCCCGACCCGGCGCTCGCCCACAGCGTGGTCCCCGCCCGCGCGAAGCGCTCCATCGTCAAGGTCACCGGGACCGCGCACAGCTGCGGCAAGGTCCTGGAGGGCACCGGCTTCGTCTTCGGCGACCGGCGTGTGATGACCAACGCGCACGTCGTGGGCGGCGTGGACGAGCCCACCGTGCAGATAGGCGGCGTGGGCCGCAGGTACGACGCCAAGGTCGTCCTCTACGACTGGCGGCGCGACATCGCCGTACTGGACGTGCCCGACCTGAAGGCGCCGGCGCTGGCGTTCTCGAAGCCGGACGCCGCCACCGGGGACGGGGCGATCGTCGCCGGCTTCCCGGAGAACGGCTCGTACGACGTCCGCTCCGCGCGCGTACGCGGACGCATCACGGCCAACGGCCCGGACATCTACCACCGCGGCACGGTCAGCCGCGACGTCTACTCCCTGTACGCGACCGTCCGCCAGGGCAACTCCGGCGGCCCGCTGCTCACCCCCGACGGCAAGGTCTACGGCGTGGTGTTCGCCAAGTCCCTCGACGACGCCGACACCGGCTACGCGCTCACCGCCGACGAGATCCGGCAGGACATCGACCGGGGGCGCACGGCGAACCAGCAGGTGGGCACCGACAGCTGTGCCCTGTGAGCGGGAACGTGCCGTGCGAGCGGGAAGGGACGCCCGGCTGACTGCTGCCCGAGCGGGTGTTCAGCCGCGCGGGTGACGCAGCCGCACCGAGACCCAGCGGGCCCGGCGGCGCAGGATACGCGGAATCCCCACCCTCGGGTCCGCCTCCGCGAGTTGCGGGGAACCGCGCCGGGAGGAACCCACGGCGGCGGAACGGCGGTTGCGGGGTGCGTCACTGTAGTCGTGCGTCCAGCCCATACCTCGACGTCTGCCCCTGCCCCAAGGTCGATAACCGCCTCCACGCCGCCCAATTGGCCTATGCGGCAGGCATGTGGCCGTTCGACGGACAAGTGTCCAGGAACCGCCCGGGAACCGGATACTCCACGCACCGGTCCGCTCACCGATCGGGTTCGGGATCCTTCAGCCAGTTGACGAGCTCCGTCGAGAAGGCCACCGGGTCCTCCTCGTGCGGGAAGTGGCCGAGACCGTCGAACAAGCGCCAGCGGTACGGGGCTTCGACGTACTCGCCCGAGCCGGCCGCGCTGCGGGTGCGGGTCACCGGGTCCAGGGAGCCGTGCAGATGCAGCGTGGGCACCCGCACCGGCCGCTTCATCCTGCGGTTGAACTGGATGCCGTCCGGGCGGGCCAGCGAGCGCACCAGCCAGCGGTACGGCTCGATCGAGCAGTGCGCGGTGGACGGGATGCGCATGGCCCGCTGGTACGTCTGAACGGCCTCGTCCTCCGGCAGCCGCGGCCCCGACCACTCGCGGATCAGCCGGCCCACCAGCGCGCCGTCGTCGGCGGTCAGCTGCCGCTCGGGGATCCACGGCCGCTGGAAGCCCCAGATGTACGAGCTGGCGGCCGTCTGCCGGGCGTCCCGGAGCATCGCGGAGCGCCAGCGCCGGGGATGCGGCATCGAGACGACCGCGAGGCGCCGTACGAGCTTCGGCCGCATCGCGGCGGCCGTCCACGCCAGATAGCCGCCCAGGTCGTGGCCGACCAGCGCGGCGTCCGGCTCGCCGAGCGAGCGGATCACACCGGTGACGTCCAGGGCGAGGTTGGCCGGGTCGTACCCGCGCGGGGTGCGGTCGCTGCCGCCCACACCGCGCAGGTCCATGGCCACCGCCCGGTACCCCGCGTCGGCGAGCGCGGACAGCTGGTGCCGCCACGTCCACCAGAACTGCGGGAAGCCGTGCAGGAGCAGCACCAGCGGGCCGTCGCCGAGTTCGGCGATGTGGAAGCGCGCGCCGTTGGCGGCGACGTCCCGGTGCGTCACCTTGTCCCCGGAGGGAATGTCGATCCGTACGGCCGCTGCGGCGGCTGGCTCCGTCATGAGGACGAGCGTGCCACAGCCTCGGGCGTCCGGTCCCGCGGCAGCTCCGGGCGCGGGTGCGGCTTCGCGTTCTGCAGCACGCCCGCGGTCTCCTTCATCGACGCGGCGACCTTCTGCGGGCCCTTGCTCCGCTTGGCCTTCTTGGCGGACACCACACCGATCAGGCCGAGCAGGCCGGCGACCAGGACGTTGGCCGCGAAGGAGAGCACGAAGCAGATCGCCAGGTTCCAGTGGCTCCAGGTGCGGATGCCGTACGCCAGCGCGAAGTTGAGCATCGGCAGGGAGAACAGCAGCACCGCGCCCGCCAGCGTGAACGAACCGCCGCTGACCGCGCCGCGCTTCACGTCCTGCTTGAGCTGTGCCTTGGCCAGCGCGATCTCGTCGTGCACGAGCGCCGACATCTCGGTCGTCGCCGAGGCGACCAGTTGGCCGAGGCTGCGTTCGGCGCCGACCGGGGTGCCGTCGGGTGCACTCATCGCGTTCTCCCTCTGAGGTTTGGTGCCGTCTTGATTTGTACCGTCTCGTCAGATCATGCCGGACGACCGTCCTCGTCGCCTGCCCCGCCCGGCACTTCCGCACGCCCGTGGCGCGCGGCGGCGGCCTTTTCGGCGGCGATGCGCCGGTGCTCGGCTGCCTTGCGCTCGTGGATCCCCGCCATGCGCAGGTGGTACGCCGGGTCGTCCTGCTCGTAGATGTCCGGAATGCCGTCCTGGTCCTCGTCGCGCTCCTCGTCCTCGCACAGGCCGCGGTACCGGGTGTTGCGGATCTTGAGCAGCACCGTGGCGCCCAGGGCCGCGATGAGCGATCCGGTGAGGACCGCCGCCTTCACCTCGTCGGTCAGCACGGCGTCGCCGGCGAAGGCCAGCTCGCCGATGAGCAGCGAGACGGTGAAGCCGATCCCGGCGAGGGCCGCCACCGCGAAGACGTCGGCCCAGGCGAGGCCCTCACCGAGGGAGGCGCGGGTGAAGCGCACGGTCAGCCAGGCGCCGCCGAAGATGCCGAGGGTCTTGCCGGCGACCAGCCCGAGGACGACCCCGAGTGTCTCCGGCCGCGTGAACACGTCCCCGAGCGCCCCGCCGGAGACCGGAACGCCCGCGCTGAACAGCGCGAACAGCGGCACCGCGAGCCCGGCCGACAGCGGCCGCACCAGATGCTCGATGTGCTCGCCCGGCGAGTGCTGCTCGCCCTCGCGTGTGGTGCAGCGCAGCATCAGGCCCATCGCCACGCCCGCGATGGTGGCGTGCACGCCGCTGTTGTACATCAGCGCCCAGATCGCGACCGCCAGCGGCACGTACACGTACCAGCCGCGTACGCCCTTGCGCAGCAGCAGCCAGAAGACCACCAGTCCGGCGACCGCCCCGCCGAGCGCGGCGAAGTCGATCCGGTCGGTGAAGAAGATCGCGATGATGAGGATCGCGAAGAGGTCGTCGACGACCGCGAGGGTCAGCAGGAAGGCGCGCAGGGCGCTGGGCAGCGAGGTGCCGATGACCGCGAGGACGGCGAGCGCGAAGGCGATGTCGGTGGCGGTGGGCACCGCCCAGCCCTGCGCGGATCCGTGTCCGACGAGGTTGGTGAGCGTGTACACGAGGGCGGGTACGGCCATCCCGCAGAGCGCGGCCACCACCGGCAGCACGGCCGCCCTGGGGTCGCGCAGGTCGCCGGCGACCAACTCGCGCTTGAGCTCGATGCCGGCGACGAAGAAGAACACGGCGAGCAGGCCGTCGGCGGCCCAGTGGGCGACGGAGAGGTTCAGACCGAGGGCGCCGGGGCCCAGGTGGAAGTGGCTGACGGACTCGTAGCTGTGGTGCAGTGCGGGGATGTTCGCCCAGATCAGCGCGGTGACGGCGGCGACGAGGAGCAGCACGCCGCCGACGGTCTCGGTGCGCAGCGCATCCGCGACGATGGCCCGCTCGGGCAGGGACAGGCGTCCCAGGACCTTGCGGGCGGTGTTCGGGGTGCGGTGCGCGGTCACGGTGGAGACCTCCGGTGGTGGGCATGACGGAGCGTTTGCCGACCAGACTTCCCGGCACACCTTGAGGTTCCTGTCCCTCGGGGGACTTGTCGCGTCGAGGGCTTTGTTTAGTTTACCTAAGGTTGACGTCGGATGCATCCGCCCAGGCGCGGGCGGGGGGATCGGCCGAGGTTCAGTGCTGTACGAAAGGGGCGCCCGGCGTGTGCACGCCGGGCGCCCCTTCGGCCAGTACCGCCTGGGCCCAGCTCAGTCCTAGCCCGGTCCTCGGTCAGTCCTCGCTCGGCGAGGCCGGGAGCTTGGCCTGGATGAGGTCCATGACCGCGGAGTCCGTCAGCGTGGTGACGTCACCGAGCTGACGGTTCTCGGCCACGTCTCGCAGCAGACGGCGCATGATCTTGCCCGAGCGGGTCTTGGGCAGCTCCGCCACCGGCAGGATCCGCTTGGGCTTCGCGATCGGGCCGAGCGTGGCGCCGACGTGGTCACGCAGTTCGGCGACCAGCTTCTCGTCCTCCGACGCCGTGCCGCGCAGGATGACGAAGGCCACGATGGCCTGGCCGGTGGTCTCGTCGGCGGCGCCGACGACGGCTGCCTCGGCGACCGCAGAGTGCGAGACCAACGCCGACTCCACCTCGGTGGTGGAGATGTTGTGCCCGGACACGAGCATCACGTCGTCGACGCGGCCGAGGAGCCAGATGTCCCCGTCGTCGTCCTTCTTCGCGCCGTCGCCGGCGAAGTACTTGCCCTCGAACCGCGACCAGTAGGTGTCGAGGAAGCGCTGGTCGTCGCCCCAGATGGTGCGCAGCATCGACGGCCACGGCTCGGTGAGGACCAGGTAACCGCCGCCGCCGTCGGGCACCTCGTTCGCCTCGTCGTCCACGACGGTCGCGCTGATGCCGGGCAGCGCGCGCTGGGCGGATCCGGGCTTGGTCTCGGTGACGCCCGGCAGCGGCGAGATCATCATCGCGCCGGTCTCGGTCTGCCACCAGGTGTCCACGACCGGCGTCCGGTCGGCACCGATGTTCTTGCGATACCAGATCCACGCCTCGGGGTTGATGGGCTCACCCACGGAACCGAGGACCCGCAGCGAGCTCAGGTCGAACTGAGCGGGGATCTCGTCGCCCCACTTCATGAACGTACGGATGGCGGTCGGCGCGGTGTAGAGGATCGTGACCCGGTACTTCTCGACGATCTCCCAGAACCGGCCCTGGTGCGGGGTGTCCGGGGTGCCCTCGTACATCACCTGCGTCGCACCGTTGGCCAGCGGTCCGTACACGATGTACGAGTGCCCGGTGACCCAGCCGACGTCGGCCGTGCACCAGAAGACGTCCGTCTCCGGCTTGAGGTCGAAGACGGCCCAGTGCGTGTATGCCGCCTGGGTGAGGTAACCGCCGGAGGTGTGCAGGATGCCCTTCGGCTTCCCCGTCGTACCGGAGGTGTAGAGGATGAACAGCGGGTGCTCCGCCTCGAACGCCTCCGGGGTGTGCTCGGCGGACTGCCGCTCCACCAGCTCGTGCCACCAGACGTCCCGCTCGCCGTTCCAGGCCACGTCCTGCCCGGTACGGCGTACGACCAGCACGTGCTCGACGTTGTCGACCTTGTCGATCGCCTCGTCGACGGCCGGCTTCAGCGCGGACGGCTTGCCGCGCCGGTAGCCGCCGTCGGAGGTGATGACGACCTTGGCGTCCGCGTCCTGGATGCGGGTGGCGAGCGCGTCCGCCGAGAAGCCGCCGAAGACGACCGAGTGGGCGGCGCCGATGCGGGCCGAGGCCAGCATCGCGATCGCCGTCTCCGGGATCATCGGCATGTAGATGGCGACCCGGTCGCCCTTGCGGACGCCGAGCTCCAGGAGCGCGTTGGCGGCCTTGGAGACCTCGTCCTTCAGCTCCGCGTAGGTGATCGCACGGCTGTCGCCGGGCTCTCCCTCGAAGTGGATGGCGACCCGGTCCCCGTGCCCGGCCTCGACATGCCGGTCCACGCAGTTGTAGGCGACGTTCAGCTCGCCGTCCTTGAACCACTTCGCGAACGGAGGGTTCGACCAGTCCAGCGTCTCGGTAGGTTCCTTGGCCCAGGTCAGCCGGCGGGCCTGCTCGGCCCAGAAGCCGAGCCTGTCAGCCTTGGCCTGCTCGTACGCTTCGGCCGTGACGTTGGCGTTCGCGGCCAGATCGGCAGGCGGCGCGAAGCGTCGCTCCTCCTTCAAGAGGTTGGCCAGGCTTTCGTTGCTCACGACATCTCCCTTTCCCAGGGTGTCCGTTGTGTCCCCGGCCACACCTCATCAGACACGGGGGGTCGATGACAAGGGTGGACTCGAAATTGGTTTAGACCTTTCGGTCGATGTCGTGAGCTGCGGCTTCACGCCGGACCGAGCGCCTCCTCCGTGCCCTTCACTTCTTCCATCACATCTTCGAATACCGCATCGCCCTCCGTGCCGCGGAGCAGGTATGCCTGGGCCTCACCCACGTGGAAGTACATCCCGTGCAGCTCCAGCGCGCCGGCCGTCAGCGCCCGCGAGACCGACTCGTGCGCCCGCAGGTGGTCCAGCTGCTGGAGCACGTTGGTCAGGCACAGCTGCTCGACCGTGTCGGCCGCTGGCCGTCCGGCCAGCCGGGGCAGGGCCCGCCGGTCGCCGGCCATCCGCTCCAGGCTCGGCAGCCCGTGCTGCAGCCACCGCCTGAGCGGGGTCATGACACCCCCGGGGTCGCCCGCGAGCAGTGCCTGCATCGCCCCGCACCCGGAGTGCCCGCACACCGTGATGGAACGCACCCGGAGCACGTCCACCGCGTACTCGATGGCCGCCGCCACCGAGTCGTCCCCGTGCTCCTCGCCCGGCGGCGGCACCAGGTTGCCGACGTTGCGGACGACGAACAGGTCGCCGGGACCGCTGGAGGTGATCATCGACGTCACGAGGCGGGAGTCGGCACAGGTGAGGAAGAGCTGCGAGGGCCGCTGCCCCTCCCGCGCCAACCGCGCCAGCTCGTCCCGGACCAGTGGCGCGGTGTTCCGCTGGAACGAGCTGATGCCACGGGCGAGTTCGTGGGGGATGGGGTGGGGGTGGGTGGTGGTGACGGTTCCGGTGGTGGCGGTGGCGGTGTCGGTGGGGTCGGGGGTGACGGCGCCGGTGCTGGTGGTGGTACCGGGGTCCGGGCAGGCAGCGGGGCTGGTGTCGGAGCCCGGGCCGGTGCCGGTCTCGGCGGGCGCGAGGGTGCTTCCGCCGGCCCCGGCCCCGGCTCCGGCCCCGGCTCCGGCCCCGGCGCTGATCCCGGTGACGGCCCCGGTGCTCGTGCCGGTGCATCTGTCCGCGCCCGCGCCCGCGCCCGTGGCCGTGCCCGCGCCCGCGCCTGCGCTCGGCCCTGTGTTTCCGGGCGCGCCCGGCTCCGCACCGGGGCCGTCAGGGCCGGTGCGGGAGCTCCCCGAGCTCGCACCCGTACCGTCCGCACAGTCCCTTCCGCCCGCCGCAGCACCACCTGCCACGCCGCCGGACGGCATCGCGCACTGGTGGTTGCGCCATGGCGTCCATGGCCGGCACCGGCATACCGCCGAATCGGCCGCGGTGGTGGCGGTCCCGACTCCGCCGCGCCGGCCCACCAGCTCGGCGGTGCCGCCCCGCGCAGTGTGGGCGGTTCGCCAGTCCTGCAATGACTCGTACGCCGCGTGGTCCATGAACGACCCCTCCAACTCCACGACGGCGTGGACGCCTTGGGGTACGAGATGCAGGGCTCTGCTGAGCCGGGGCACCGCGAGGAACGTCAGCTGGCCTCGGGCGTGTACGTGATGGACTCCTCCCTTCTCCGCATGCGTGATCCGGGTGCGGGTGAGGCGGTGCAGGGCGACGGCGACCGCCATGGCGACCCCGAGGGACACGCCCTCCAGGACGCCGAGGAAAACCACGCCGAGTGTGGTGACGGCGTACACCAGCACTTCGCGGTGGCGCGTCACCGTGCGGATGTGGTGCAGGGACACCATCTGGATGCCGACGGCCATCACCAGGGCGGCGAGCGAGGCGAGGGGGATCCGCTCGAGGAGCGGGACCATCAGCAGCGCGGCGACTACTACGAGAACGCCGTGCAGCATCGTGGAGTTCCGGCTCAGGGCACCTGAGTTCACATTCGCCGAACTTCGCACGGCAACGCCCGCGACCGGCAGTCCGCCGAGCGACCCGGAGACGATGTTGGCGGCGCCCTGGCCGAGCAGCTCGCGGTCGAGATCGGAGCGGCCGACCAGCGCCTGGGGTGCGGGCCGGGCGGCGATCAGCTTGTCCACCGCGACCGCGCCGAGCAGCGACTGGACGCTGCACACCAGGGTGGTGGTGACCACAGTGGCGGCGATGCCCAGCACCGGCCCCTCGGGCAGTCCGGCCAGGGCGTGGCTGCGCCAGGACGGCAGGTCGACCCGGGGCAGGGTCAGGCCGGTGAGCGCCGCGGTGACGGTGGCCCCGGTGACGGCGACGAGGGCGGCCGGGATCCTGCGCAACAGCCGGCCCGCACGACCGGGAAGGCGGGGCCAGGCCAGCAGAAGCGTCAGGGTCAGCGCGCTCATCGACACGGCGGCCGGGTCGAGGTGGGCCAACTGGGCGGGCAGGGCCAGCAGGTTGGCGAGGACGGAACTGTCCGGGCTGCCGCCGAGGACGATGTGCAGCTGGGCGACGGCGATGGTGACACCGATGCCGGCGAGCATGCCGTGCACCACGGCCGGGCTGACGGCGAGCGCGCCGCGCGCCACGCGCAGGCAGCCGAGGCCGAGTTGGGCCAGGCCGGCGAGGACGGTGATGCCGCAGGTCGCCCGCCAGCCGTACTGGTGGATCAGGTCGGCGGTGACCACGGTGAGACCGGCGGCGGGCCCGCTGACCTGCAGCGGGGAGCCGCCGAGCCGCCCGGCGACGAGTCCCCCGACGGCTGCGGCGACCAGGCCCGCCTGCAGCGGGGCGCCCGTGGCGAGGGCGATGCCGAGGGAGAGCGGCAGGGCGATGAGGAAGACCGCGAGGGACGCGGACAGGTCGGCGCCCGCGACGCGAAAGCGGCGCCGCCGGGCGGGTGGGGTGTCGCGGGGTGGGTGGTGCTGGATACGAGGGGGTGCGCAGGCTGACATGTTCCCGTCTCCTCCGGGGCAGCGCGGTCGCGGACTGGGGGGTTCCTCGCCGAGAGAGCGAGAAGGGGTGGTCGCGGCCGTGGGTCACGGCGTGCAGCGGCGGGATGAATCAACTCTCAGTAAATGAACTGTAATGGAGAGTAAAGGCTCGGAATAGCTTTTCGGGGCAAATGGCGCAAATGATCACCTGCTCGGATGAAGCGGGCATTTCATCGGCTTGTCGTACTAATTCCTTCTCGGCCCCGTGCGACCTTGGCGGCGCTGTCGGCACAACCCCGGCAGAACGCGAGAAAAGCCTTCGTCAGCGTCCGCCTGAGAGTCGGCGGCCGCCCGAGAGAAGGAAGAAGGTGGGCGGAATATGGCCGCCACCCAGAGGATCGCTGTCGGCGCCGCCGTCGCCGCCGCGGCCTGTGCCGCGTCGCTCGCCAGCTGTGCGACCGGCTCCAACGGCTCGAAGGAAGGTTCGTCCGGCCCGCAGAGGGGGATGCCGGCCCCGCAGAGCGTGGTCCGTCTGATCGGTGACGGATCCACGGCGTTCACCGGTGCTCAGCCGCACCTGCCCACCCCCGAGCGGCTGAAGCCCGGTGAAAAACCACCGCAGTTCGTGGTGTTCTCCTGGGACGGCTCGGGCGAGGACAGCCAGAAGCTGTTCTCGCACTTCCGCAAGGTCGCCAAGGAGAACAACGCGAAGATGACGTTCTTCCTCAGCGGCGTGTACATGCTGCCCGAGGAGAAACGCGACCTCTACAAGCCGCCGCAGCATTCGCCGGGCCGCTCCGACATCGGCTTCAACGACCAGCAGGGCATCTCCGACACCGTGAAGCAGGTACGGCTGGCCTGGCTGGAGGGCAACGAGATCGGCACCCACTTCAACGGCCACTTCTGCGGTCCCGACGGCGGGGTCGGCGAGTGGTCCGTCGACGAGTGGAAGAGCGAGATCGCCCAGGCCAAGCAGTTCGTGCGGAGCTGGAAGAGCAACACCGGACTGACCAGGGCGGCACCGCTGCCCTTCGACTACGACAAGGAACTCATCGGAGCCCGCACCCCGTGCCTGGAAGGGCAGAAGAACTTCGTGAAGGCGGCCCGCGACCTGGGCTTCCGCTACGACTCCAGCGGCGTCGACGACCAGGTCTGGCCCAAGAAGAAGAACGGCCTGTGGGACCTGTCGATGCAGCTGGTCCCCTTCCCCGGCCACACCTATGAGCAGTTGACCATGGACTACAACTTCATGGTCAACCAGTCCGGCACCCAGACCCAGGGTGACCCCGACAAGTTCGACTACTGGGGCGACCAGATGCGGGACGGCCTGCTCCAGGGCTTCTACCGGGCCTACGACGGAAACCGCGCGCCCCTGATCATCGGCAACCACTTCGAGTCATGGAACGGCGGCACGTACATGAGGGCCGTCGACGAGGTGGTGAAGGAGGTGTGCAACAAACCCGAGGTGCGCTGTGTCTCCTTCCACCAGCTCGTCGACTGGCTGGACGCCCAGGACCCGCAGACACTGGCGAAGCTGCGCACCCTGGACGTGGGCGAGGCGCCGCGGCAGGGCTGGGCGTCCCTGCTCTCCGGCCGCCCGGCGCCGGCGCCGAAGGGGGTGCCCGGGGCGCCGGCCGTCAAGCAGTAGGTCTCAGGCGAGGGTTGCCACACTCTCGCCGAGCACGAACCCGGGGTCGACCTGCGCCGCCAGGTCGACCCCCGTGCGCTCGTTGCCCCACGACTGGGCGTTCTTCAGATGGAAGTGCACCATCTGGCGCGTGTAGCGCTCCCAGTCGCGCTGCTCGTACGTCGCGTCGGCCGCCGCCCGAAGGGCGTGCAGGGCGCGGACGTTGGTCTCCTCCAGGAGGTCGAACCGGGGCGGGCGTCCCTTCTCCATGGCGCGCACCCAGTCCGAGTGCCCGACCGTCACGAGCAGGTCGTCGCCGACCTCCGCGCGCAGGAAGTCGATGTCGTCCTGCCCCTGGACCTTGTTGCCGACGACTTTCAGGGTGATGCCGAAGTCGCGGGCGTACTCCTTGTACTGGCGGTAGACGGAGACCCCCTTGCGGGTCGGCTCGGCGATGAGGAACGTCACGTCGAAGCGGGTGAACATGCCGGAGGCGAAGGAGTCCGAACCCGCTGTCATGTCGACCACGACGTACTCGTCGGGGCCGTCGACGAGGTGGTTCAGGAACAGCTCCACCGCTCCCGTCTTGGAGTGGTAGCAGGCGACCCCCAGGTCGGCGTCCGTGAAGGGGCCGGTGACCATCAAACGGACGGCGCCGCCGTCGAGTTCCACGGGCCGCGCACAGGCGTCGTACACCGCGTTGGGCTCCCGCACCCGCACCAGTCGCGAACCCTCGCCCGGCGGGGTCGTCTTGATCATCGTCGCGGCCGAGGCGATGCGCGGGTTGGAGCCGCGCAGGTGGTCCTTGATCAGGGGCAGCCGCTCGCCCATGGCGGGCAGTGCGGCCGCTTCCGACTCGTCGAGGCCGAGCGCGGGGCCCAGGTGCTGGTTGATGTCCGCGTCGATGGCGACCACCGGCGCGCCGGCGGCCGCGAGATGGCGGATGAAGAGGGAGGAGAGCGTGGTCTTGCCGCTGCCGCCCTTCCCGACGAAAGCAATTTTCATGTTCACGAACAGTAGTCGGGTGATAGCTGTATGTGTCAGTGAAAGTGGAGAAGACCACTCCTTCGTGGGGTGCGGCAATAGGGCGCGGGGCGAAGCTCCTTGGGGGCTGGACGCCGGGCGAGGGGCGGGCGCGTACTGTCGTACTCATGAGTACGACAGGCGCGGCCGCCGATCCGCTCGCGGCCCTGGGCTCGCTGCCCGGTGTGACCGAGTCCGTTGAGTCCGTGCGCAAGGCCGTGGACCGGGTCTACGGGCACCGGATCATGCGGCGCCGCAGCAACGAGATCACCTCGGAGGCGGCGCTGCGCGCGGCGCGCGGCTCGGCTGCGCTGTCCGGCGCCGACTGGGCCCTGGAGGAGGTGCGCCGACGCACCGACTTCGGTGTCGATGCCGAGGCGCGGGTGATGGGCGCCGCCCTCCGGCTGACCGCGGAGGCGGGCCAGCTGCTGTCCATCTGGCGGCAGTCTCCCCTCAGGGTGCTGGCCCGGCTGCACCTGGTGGCAGCCGCAGTCGGCGGTGACGAGGTCGGCCGACCGCGCCATCCGGGCGAACCGGTCGAGGAGCCTCTGGTCGAACTGGCGCTGCCGGACGCCAAGGAGATGTCCGGTCGGCTGGACGGGCTGGCGGATCTGGTCATCGCGGGCAGCTCGGCACCGGCGCTGGTGACGGCGGCCGTCGTACACGGCGAACTGCTCGCACTGCGCCCCTTCACTTCGTACAACGGCCTGGTCGCGCGCGCGGCCGAACGGATCGTCCTGATCGGCAGCGGCCTCGACCCGAAGGCGGTCTGCCCGGCCGAGGTGGGGTACGCCGAACTGGGCCGCGCCTCCTACCTCGCCGCGCTGGACGGGTACGTCTCCGGCACCCCCGAGGGCATGGCGGCCTGGATCGCCCACTGCGGCAGGGCCGTCGAGCTGGGTGCGCGCGAGTCGACGGCGGTGTGCGAGGCGCTGCAGCGCGGAGCAGCCTGAGCGAGCGCGAAGCCCACGGAAGCCCGGGCGGGCACGCGGGTATGAAAGAGGGCCCCGGAAGGGGGCCCGCACAGGGTTGCGGCGGTACGAGTCCTCGTACCGCCGCTGGCATGCTCACCGGGTTACCAAGCGTCCTCGATATGTTGCCCATCAGGTCGGGTACTTTGCCCGTCACCTGGTGCGGCAGGCCCGTAATCGACGGGTCGACGTCGCGTGGGTGCCCTGCGTTCATGCGGGGTCCGTGGGGCCAAGTGCGTAGTGGAAGGTGATCCTCTCGGATGTCCTTTGGTCTCGCGGGCCGCTGAGTCCTTTCTACTGCAAGCCAGGAACAACCGGAACCCCTGGTTGTACTTCTTTACTTTCGGGTTCAAACAGGGGTGAATCGGTCAGGCGGTCGTGCCGCGGCGCCGGCTGGCGTACCAGACGAGGCCGGCGGTGGCGGTCGCCGCTCCTACGGCCGCCACCGCGACGAGCGCGGGGCGGGGCGGCACGGAGAACGTGGGCAGGCGCTGCTTGAGCGGAACCGGCCGGCGGAACGCCAGCACCGGCCACCCGCGCGCGACGGCCTCGCGGCGCAACGCGCGGTCGGGGTTCACGGCATGCGGGTGCCCGACCGCCTGGAGCATCGGCAGGTCGGTCGCCGAGTCGCTGTAGGCGTAGCTGCGGTCGAGGTCGTACCCCTCGGAGGCGGCCAGTTCCCTGATCGCCTCGGCCTTGGTCGGGCCGTAGGCGTAGTACTCCACCTCGCCGGTGAAGCAGCCGTCGTCGCCGACGACCATGCGTGTGGCCACCACCCGGTCCGCGCCGAGCAGCTCGCCGACCGGCTCCACCACCTCTGCGCCCGAGGTGGACACGATCACGACGTCGCGGCCCGCCCGGTGGTGCTCCTCGATGAGGGAGGCGGCCTCGTCGTAGATGATCGGGTCGATGAGATCGTGCAGCGTCTCGGCGACGATCTCCTTCACCTGCTGCACGTTCCACCCGCGGCACAGCGCGGAGAGGTACTCGCGCATGCGCTCCATCTGGTCGTGGTCCATGCCGCCGACCAGGAAGACGAACTGGGCATATGCGGTTCGCAGCGCGGCCCTGCGGTTGATCAGTCCGCCTTGGTAGAAGGACTTGCTGAAGGTGAGCGTGCTCGACTTCGCAATGACCGTCTTGTCCAGGTCAAAGAAGGCTGCTGCGCGGGGCGAGGAGTGGTTTTCCACGCCCCGAGCATAGGCGCCCACCATTCGGCGTAAGGTGGGGCGCGTGGGTTTGCCTGAGAAGGCTCTCGGGTACACCATGGAAGTCACGGATCGTTCGCGACCGTGCTAACCCGGCCCGACTCCTCCCCCCCCGAGTCGGCCGTGGGGACGACCCCCGCTCTCCCCCCCGGCGGGGGTCGTCGCATGTCCGGGTGCGTTTTCTTTCCTCTCCGCTCGACTCGGTGCCGGAAGCGTGTCGCTACGGCGCTTCTTTTGTCATGCCCATGATCTATTACTGAGGGTAATCGTCGTACTGCTCTACGGGAGTCGCACACGGTCAGTACGGAGGCCACCGGTATGGGTGACGGCGATATTCACAGGGGGCGAGTTGTCCCCAGTTTTCCACCAAGATCCACAAGATTTCCGGGCCTGCCGCACCGTGATTCCAGCGCGCTCGACCGCGGCGAGTTCATGGCCGGTTCCGATTGCCGGGCGCGTTTGGCCGGTTTCTGCCGACCGCTCATATGACGGCGGTTGCCGGTTCTTCACAACTTTGGGAATCGCGGGGCCCTCGGGGCTGCGCGGAAGAAGCAGCGAAGGGGGAGCACACGTGACCGGAACCGTCACCCACGACCCGCCACCGGCCGCCGCGGACCGGCCTGGACGGCCGCTCATCGTCACCGAGGACGCCGCACTCCTCGACGACCTGCTGCGCCTCTGCGCGGCCGCGGGAGCCACACCCGAGGTCCACCACGGCGTACCCGAACACGGCGGCGGCTGGGAAGCGGCCCCGCTCGTCCTGGTCGGCGACGACGCGGCCCGCCGCGTGCGCGGGGCCACCCGCCGACGCGGAGTCGTGCTGGTCGGCCGTGACCAGGACGACTCCGGGGTGTGGAAAAGGGCCGTCCAGATCGGCGCCGACCACGTCCTGATGCTGCCGGACGGCGAACAGTGGCTGGTCGACCGCATCGCCGACGTCGCCGAGGGCGTCGGCCGTCCGGCCCTCACCGTGGGCGTCATCGGCGGCCGGGGCGGGGCCGGCGCGTCCACGCTCGCCTGCGCGCTCGCCGTCACCTCGGCGCGCGAAGGACTGCGCACGCTCCTCGTGGACGCAGATCCGCTCGGTGGCGGACTCGACGTACTGCTCGGCGGCGAGAGCGCCGAGGGGCTGCGCTGGCCCGCCTTCGCCGCCTCGCGCGGCCGGGTCGGCGGCGGCGCCCTGGAGGAGTCGCTGCCCGAACTGCACGCGCTGCGGGTGCTCAGCTGGGACCGCGGCGACTGCGTCGCCATCGCGCCCCAGGCCGTCCGCGCGGTGCTCGCCGCCGCCCGGCGGCGCGGCGGCACCGTCGTCGTCGACCTCCCGCGCCGCCTGGACGACGGGGTCGCGGAAGCCCTCGCCCAACTCGACCTGGCCCTGCTCGTCGTCCCGGCCGAACTGCGCGCCGTGGCGGCGGCCGGCCGGGTGGCGTCCGCCGTCGGCATGGTCGTGCGCGACCTGCGGGTGGCGGTACGCGGGCCGTACACGCCGGGACTGGACGAGAGCGAGGTGGCCCGCCTGCTCGGCCTGCCCCTCGTCGGCGACATTCCCGTCGAACCGGCGCCGCTGCGCCCGCACGGTACGACGAAACCGCCCGGCGCGAGCGGCCGCGGCCCGCTGGCCCGGTTCTGCGCCACCTTCTGGGAGCAGGCGCTCGTCGAGACGGGAGCCGCACGATGACCCTCCCCGGACTCGACCGGGCCGACGGCGCGGCACTGCTCGACGGCGTCCGTCGCCGACTGGCCGAGAGCGGTGCCGAGCCAACCCCCGCGCGCGTGGCGCAGGCGCTGCGCGAACAGGGCCGGGTGCTGGGCGATGCCGAGGTCCTCGGCGCGGCCGAGCGCCTGCGGTCCGAACTCGTCGGCGCCGGCCCGCTGGAGCCGCTGCTCGCCGACCCGAGCGTCACCGACGTCCTCGTGTCCGCGCCGGACCGGGTGTGGGTGGACCGCGGCGGCGGCCTGGAACCGACACCGGTGACCTTCCCCGACGCCGCGGCCGTACGGCGCCTCGCCCAGCGCCTGGCCGCCGTGGCCGGACGCCGGCTCGACGACGCCCGGCCCTGGGCCGACGCCCGCCTGCCCGACGGGACCCGGCTGCACGCGGTGCTGCCCCCGGTGGCCGTCGGCTGCACCTGCCTGTCCCTGCGGGTGGTGCGGCCCCGGGCGTTCACCCTCGACGAACTGGTCGAGGCCGGCACCGTGCCGCCCGGCGGAGAGCGGATCCTGCGGGCGCTGCTGGCGGCCCGGCTGTCCTTCCTGGTCAGCGGTGGCACCGGCAGCGGGAAGACGACCCTGCTGAGCGCACTGCTCGGCCTGGTGGGAGCGGGCGAACGGATCGTGCTCGCCGAGGACTCGGCGGAGCTGAGACCGGAACACCCGCACGTCGTACGGCTGGAGACCCGGCCCGCGAACCAGGAGGGCGCCGGCCTGGTCACCCTGGAGGACCTCGTGCGGCAGGCGCTGCGGATGCGGCCCGACCGGCTGGTCGTCGGCGAGGTGCGCGGCCCCGAGGTGGTGCATCTGCTGGCCGCGCTCAACACCGGCCACGAGGGCGGGTGCGGCACCGTGCACGCCAACGCGGCCGCCGACGTCCCCGCCCGCCTGGAGGCGCTCGGCACGGCGGCCGGGCTCGACCGGGCCGCGCTGCACAGCCAGTTGGCGGCCGCCCTGTCGGTGGTGCTCCACCTGGTACGGGACCGGTCCGGACGGCGCCGGATCGCCGAGGTCCACGTGCTGGAGCGGGATGCCTCGGGGCTGGTGCGGACGGTTCCGGCGCTGCGGTGGGGCGAGCGGGCCTTCGCCCGTGAACGCGGTTGGGAGCGACTGAGGCAGCTGCTGCGCGGCGAGTTCGAAAGGGAGTCGGGTGCAGGCGGTGCTGGGAGCGCTCGGCGCGTGTGGCGAGAGGGACGCGAGGAGGAGTGATGGAAGTGCGGCAAGTGGTGGAAATGACAAGTGGGACGGGGCTGGTCACAGCTTTGGCCGGCCTCGGGGTCGCGGGATGGCTGCTGGGTGGGCGGCATCACGGAGTGCGGCGGGCGCGGCTGCTGCTCGCGGGCGGCGGGGTGGTGGCGACCGGCCCTCCCTCCTGGGAATGGGCCCTGGGTGAACTGCGTAGATTGCGCGGCCGGTTGGGGACCGAGTGGTGGTCGCTCGCGGCGGGGCTGCTGCTCGGGCTGGTGGGTGCGTCGGTGATTCCGGTCGTCGTCGGTGCGGCGGGGGTGCCGGTGCTGCGCCGGGCGCGGCTGGCCCGGGAGGCGAGGAGCGCCCGGGAGCACCGGACGGACGCGGTCATCACCCTGTGCGGGGCGCTCGCCGGTGAGGTGCGCGCGGGACGGCAGCCCGGCGAGGCGCTGCTGCGGGCGGCGCGGGACTCGGGCGGGCTCGGCGACGCGCAGGCGGCCGTGGTCGCCGCGGCGCGGTTCGGCGGGGACGTGCCGGGGGCGCTCGCCGTCGCGGCCCGGCAGCCGGGCGCCGAGGGCCTGCTGGGGCTCGCCGCGTGCTGGAGGGTGGCCGTGGACCAGGGCGCGGGACTCGCCGCCGGACTCGACCGGCTGGACGCCGCCCTGCGCGCGGAGCGGGACCAACGCGCTGACCTGCGCGCCCAATTGTCCGGCGCCCGTGCCACGGCACTGCTGCTGGCCGCTCTTCCCGCTCTCGGACTGCTCCTCGGCTCGGCCATGGGCGCCGACCCGTTGCGGGTGCTGCTGCACACCGGGGCCGGACTGGGCTGCCTGGTGACCGGAGCGGTGTTCGAGGGCGCCGGGATGTGGTGGTCGGCCCGGATCGTACGGGGAGCGGAGGCGGTATGAGCGGGGACGTCGTCCACAGGCTGGGGATGACTCTGGCCGCGCTGCTGGCCCTGGGCTGGGCGGTCCGGCGGATCGAGCTGGCCAGGCGGCGGCGCCGGGCACGGCGTCGGGTGGCCGAACTGCTGGCCCTGGAGATGGCCGCGTCGAGGCCGTCCGTCGACGTCACCGCCGCGGTACGGCGGTGGTTGCCGCCGGCCGGGGTGGCGTGCGGGGCGTGGGTGCTGGTCGGCGGGGTTGCCGGGGTGCTTCTGGGGCTGGGGGCGGCGGGAGGGCTGTGGCAGTGGCGGCGTCGCCGGGCGGCGGGCTGGGCGACGAGCCGTGCCGAGGAGATCGACACCGCGGCAGCCGCGCGCCAACTCCCTCTCGCCGCGGAGCTGCTGGCCGCGTGCATCGCGGCCGGTGCCGGACCGGTCGTCGCCGCACACGCGGTGGGGGAGGCCCTCGGCGGGCCCGTCGGGGACGCGCTGGCGCGGGGCGCGGCGGAAGTGCGGCTCGGCGGCGAACCGGCGGACGGCTGGCGGCGGTTGACCGTGCTGCCTGGTGCCGGGGCCCTGGCGCGGCTGCTGGAGCGGGCCGACGAGTCCGGGCTTCCCGCGGCGGGCCCCGCAGCCCGCCTCGCCTCCGACGCGCGCGCGGAACGTGCACGAGCCGCCACGGCGAGGGCCCGCCGGGCGGCCGTGATGATCTCCGCGCCGGTGGGGCTGTGCTTCCTGCCCGCCTTCATCGCCGTGGGCGTACTGCCCGTGGTGCTCGGTCTCGCGGGCGGTGTGGTGGGAGGGGGTGGTGGCTGACGGAACGGCATGGCTGAGGACGACACGGGCCTCATGGCGGCAGGGACAGCAGGCGCGGCAGGTGCATCAGTGATGGCACGAACAATAGGAACAACAAGAACAACAGTGACAACAGGGTTGAAACGAAAGGAGTTTGAGATGCGAGAGAGGGCCGGGAAGGTGTGGGTGTTCCTTCGGGAGCGGTGTCGGAGGGACGCGGGCATGGTGACCTCCGAGTACGCGATGGGGATCGTCGCGGCGGTCGGGTTCGCGTTGCTGCTCTACGAGGTCGTCACCAGTGGCCAGGTCAAGGCGGAGCTGCAGGCCATCGTGAAGCGAGCCCTCAGTGCGCGGATGTGAGCGGGGGAGGGACCGCGGGTTCGTGACCGCGGAGGCGGCCATGGTGCTGTCCGTGCTGGTGGCGTTCACCATGGCGCTGGTCTGGGGGCTGCTCGCGGTGGCGGCCCAGATCCAGTGCGTGGACGCCGCTCGCACGGGCGCCCGGGCCGCCGCCCGGCAGGATCCGCCCGACGCGGTCGTACGGGTGACCCGGGAGGCGGCACCGCGCGGGGCACGGGTGGCCGTCACCCGAGTGGGGGACCAGGTCCGGGTGACGGTGGTGGCCAAGCCGCCGGTGCTGACCGGGCTGCCGTTCGAGGTGCGGGAGGAGGCCGTGGCCGCGGCGGAGGACGCCGTGGGGACGGGTGCGCCGGGCTCGGGGACGGGCGAGGGGGTGCCAGGGGCGGATGAGCGGGTGTCAGGGGCGGATGTGGGCGCTCAGGGCAAGGCAGAGAGAGCTGCGGAGGCGGGGGAGGCGGGACCATGAGGTACCGGCGCCTGGGCGGTGGCCGACAGCGTTCCGGCCGCGGGTGGCTTCTCCGCCGCCAGTGGCACGCCGACCGAGGGTCCGCCACCATCTGGAGCCTCGGGGCGATCGCCGTGCTGTGCGCGGTCTTCGGCGCCGTGCTCGCCCTCGGGCACGCCGTCGTCGTCCGGCACCGGGCGGCCGGTGCCGCGGACCTGGCGGCGCTCGCGGCGGCGGACCACTGGGCCGAGGGCAGTGCGGGGGCCTGCGCCCGGGCGGAGCAGGTGGCGGCGGCCCAGGGAGCGCGGCTGGCGCGATGCGTGGTCGTCGGGGAGATCTCGGACGTGACGGCGGGGTCGGGACGGGGACCGTTCACGGCAGAGGTCAGGGCCAGAGCGGGGCCGGCGGTGCCGGCGACGGCACCGGCACCACCGATGCGGCCTGAGCCGTCGGGCGGCACGGAGGACCCGGCCACCACCCGGGCTCACCCCGCCGCAGGCCGCGCGCCCGGGTCCTCCACCGGCTTTTCCTCCGCGTCCCCCGGCTTTTCCTTCGCGTCCCCCGGCTTCTCACCCGTCTCGACCGGCTTCTCCGCCTGTGCCGCCTCCCCCGGCTCGTCCTCAGCCTCCACCGGCTTCTCCTCCGGCGCTCCCCTCAACAGCACCGTGAGGAGCCGTACCGCCCCCCTCTTGTGCAGTGGATCGTTGCCGTTACCGCACTTGGGGGACTGGATGCAGGACGGGCAGCCGGCCTCGCACTCGCAGGAGGCGATGGCCTCACGGGTGGCGGCGAGCCAGGCGCGGGCGGTGTGGAAGGCGCGCTCGGCGAAGCCCGCGCCGCCGGGGTGGCCGTCGTAGACGAAGACCGTGGGAAGGAGGGTGTCGGGGTGGAGGGGGACGGAGACCCCGCCGATGTCCCAGCGGTCGCACGTCGCGAAGAGGGGCAGCATGCCGATGGAGGCGTGCTCGGCGGCGTGCAGGGAGCCGCCGAGGATCTCCGGGTTGATCCGGGCCTCGTCGAGCTGGTCCTCGGTGACCGTCCACCACACCGCGCGCGTGCGGAGCTTGCGAGGAGGGAGGTCCAGTTTCGTCTCGCCCAGCACCTCACCGGTGATCAGACGTCTGCGGAGGAAGGAGACCACCTGGTTGGTGACCTCGACCGAGCCGTAGCAGAGGCGGCCGGAGCCCCACGGGATCTCGACGTCCGTCTCCAGGACGGAGATCGACGTGGTGTCGCGGGCGACGGTCGAGTAGGGCGGGTCGGCTTGCTCGACCAGGGCCACCGAGGCTTCCAGGTCGAAGGAGCGCACCAGGTAGGTGCGGCCCTGGTGCAGATGGACCGCGCCCTCGTGGACGGTGGAGTGCGCGGCGGCCGCGTCGACCGTGCCGAGCAGGCGCCCGGTGCCGGCCTCCACGACCTGCACGGGCGACCCGCCCGAGCCGCGGATGTCGGTCAGGTCGGCGGCCCGTTCCCGGCGCGTCCAGTGCCATGCCTTCGTCCGGCGGCGCAGCAGCTTCGCGGCCTCCAGCTGCGGCAGCAGCTCCTCGGTGGCGGGGCCGAAGAGCTCCAGGTCCTCCTCGGTCAGCGGGATCTCCGCGGCGGCGGCGCACAGGTGCGGGGCGAGGACGTAGGGGTTGTCGGGGTCAAGGACCGTCGATTCCACCGGTTGGTCGAACAGGGCCTCGGGATGATGGACGAGGAAGGTGTCCAGCGGGTCGTCACGGGCGACCAGGACCGCCAGGGCGCCCTGCCCGGAGCGGCCCGCGCGGCCCGCCTGCTGCCACAGTGAGGCCCGTGTGCCCGGGTATCCGGCGATCACCACCGCGTCCAGCCCCGAGACGTCCACACCCAGCTCCAGGGCCGTCGTGGCGGCCAGACCGAGGAGTTCGCCGGAGTGCAGGGCCCGCTCCAGTGCGCGGCGCTCCTCGGGGAGGTAGCCGCCGCGGTAGGCCGCGACCCGCCGGACGAGGGAGCGGTCGACCTCGGCCAGCCGTTCCTGGGCGATGACCGAGATCAGCTCGGCGCCGCGCCGGGAGCGGACGAAGGCGACCGAGCGGACGCCCTGCACGGTGAGGTCGGTGAGCAGGTCGGCCGTCTCGGCGGTGGCGGTACGCCGAACGGGCGCACCTTTCTCGCCATGAAGTTCGGTGAGCGGGGGCTCCCACAGGGCGAAGAGGAGTTCGCCGCGCGGGGAGGCGTCGTCGGCGACCTCGACCACATGCAGGCCGGTCAGCCGACGGGCGGCGACGGCGGGCTCGGCGGCGGTCGCGGAGGCCAGCAGGAACACGGGCGACGCGCCGTAGCGGGCGCACAGCCGGCGCAGTCGGCGCAGCACCTGGGCGACGTGCGAGCCGAAGACGCCCCGGTAGGTGTGGCACTCGTCGACGACGACGTACTTGAGCGACTTCAGGAAGGAGGACCAGCGGGGGTGGGAGGGCAATATGCCGCGGTGCAGCATGTCGGGGTTGGTGAGGACGTAGTTGCCGTACTGGCGGACCCACTCGCGCTCCTCGAACGGGGTGTCGCCGTCGTAGACCGCCGGGCGCACCGCCGTGCCGAGGGGTTGTGAAAGTTCCTTCACGGACCGGCACTGGTCCGCGGCGAGCGCCTTGGTGGGGGACAGGTACAGGGCGGTGGCGCCGCGGCCGTTGGGGGCCTCGGAGCCGTCCAGGAGCGCGGACAGGACCGGGACGAGGTAGGCGAGGGACTTGCCGGAGGCGGTACCGGTGGCGACGACCACCGAGTCGCCGTCCAGGGCGTGCTCCGCGGCCAGCGCCTGGTGCGCCCACGGGTGCTCGATGCCGTGGGACCGCACGGCGGCGATCACCTCGGAGCGAATCCGGTCAGGCCAGACGGCATGGCGGCCCGCGCGCGGGGGCAAGTGCTCCGTATGAGTGATGCGCGCAGACCGGCTCGGCCCCGAGGCGAGTCGGTCCAGGACCACGCCCGGAGACGGGCGCGAAGCCGGGTCTGCCGGGGATCGATCGGATCGGTGATTCTTGGCCATCGGCACCGAGTGTGTCACTGGCGTGACGGACAATGGGGCCAAGGCGTCGTGCACGCCTGCCAGTAAGTGATTGAATGCCATCGCGGCTGGCGAGCGTCCCGGGGGCCGTGAGCCAAGGTGTCCTTTAAGGGGCGACCGCTCGATAGCAAGGTGCTGGAGGATCCGTGGACCTGTCCCTGTCGACCCGTACCGTCGGCGATCGTACGGTCGTCGAGGTCGGTGGCGAAATCGATGTATACACCGCGCCCAAGCTGCGCGAGCAGTTGGTCGAGCTGGTGAACGACGGGGCATTCCACCTCGTCGTCGACATGGAGGGCGTGGACTTCCTCGACTCCACCGGACTCGGCGTGCTGGTCGGCGGCCTCAAGCGAGTACGTGCCCACGAGGGCTCACTGCGCCTGGTCTGCAACCAGGAGCGCATTCTCAAGATCTTCCGCATCACCGGTCTCACCAAGGTGTTCCCGATCCACACCTCGGTCGAGGAAGCGGTGGCGGCCACCGACTGATTCCTGGACCGTTCACCGGTCCGGGCCGACCTGCGGCCCGGATCGGGCCGGTCCCGCCCCGGGCCGGTGGGTCCGGGGCACGGAAGTTCATCAGGGGGTGCGGGCTTTCGGCGGCCCCGCCCCCGCACAGCACGCCCATAGCCGCGAGGGGGATGCATGGCCACCGTCGAACTCCGCTTCAGCGCGCTGCCCGAGCACGTCCGGACCGCCCGGTTGGTGGCGGCAGCGGTGGCGCGCAGGGCCGGAGTGGACGAGGCCGTCCTGGACGAGGTCCGGCTCGCCGTGGGCGAGGCCTGCTCCCGCGCCGTGGGGCTGCACCAGATCAACGACATCACCGCACCGGTGAAGGTCGCGCTGATCGAGGAGGAGAAGCAGTTCTCCATCGAGGTCGGCGACGAGGCCCCGCACGCCGTGCCCGCCGAGCGGGTGGCCGGCGGGGCTGCCGCGGACGCGGACGTGGAGGCCGAGGAGGACGAGATGGGCCTCGCGGTCATCAGTGGTCTCGTGGACGACGTGGAGGTCACCACGGGCGAGAACGGCGGCTTGATCCGCATGTCCTGGCCGACCGCTCCACCGGCCGCCGAACTCGTCTGACCCCACCGGCCTCGTCCGCCCGTGTCGCACGGCGCCCGAAGCGCCGCGCACCACACCCTCGAAGGGCCCTGCTGAGCAGGGCCTTTCTTGTTGTTCCCGTCGCCCCGGAATTCGTGAATGAATTCACGATCAATACCCTGATAATTTGATCAAGCATCAATGTGGCCGTCAATGCCTTTGGGGCGTTACCTCTTTCGGGTTCTGTGACGTGACCTCGATCATTTGCTGAAGTGGGCACGAAGGCCATTTCTGTTTACCGTCCCCTGTTTAGATCACTCGGGGGTACCTACAATCCGTCCACATCTTGAGCTCAGCCCAAGCGTCAAGGAGGACGAATGGCGGGGCTTTCTACCCCTCATCAGTTGGACCACCCCACAACCCTCGCGGCCGCGGTCCTGACCGACGACAACCGGATCATCGTGGCGGTGATCGCGGCGGTCGCCGTGGCCGCCCTGGCGGTCGCGGGCGTCCTGGTGCGTCAGGTGCTGGCGGCGGGCGAGGGCACCGACAGCATGAAAAAGATCGCCGAGGCGGTCCAGGAAGGCGCCAAGGCGTATCTCGCCCGGCAGCTGCGCACGCTGGGTGTTTTCGCCGTCGTCGTGTTCTTCCTGCTCATGCTCTTGCCCGCGGACGACTGGAATCAGCGTGCCGGACGATCGGTGTTCTTCCTGATCGGCGCGGTGTTCTCGGCGGCCACCGGTTATATCGGCATGTGGCTCGCCGTGCGCAGTAATGTGCGCGTCGCCGCGGCGGCCCGGGAAGCCACCCCGGCGCCGGGCGAACCGGAAAAGGATCTCACCACCGTCTCGCACACCGCGATGAAGATCGCATTTCGCACGGGCGGCGTCGTCGGCATGTTCACGGTGGGGCTCGGCCTGCTGGGCGCCTCCTGCGTGGTGCTGGTGTACGCGGCCGACGCTCCGAAGGTGCTCGAGGGCTTCGGCCTCGGCGCCGCCCTGATCGCGATGTTCATGCGTGTGGGCGGCGGCATCTTCACCAAGGCCGCCGACGTCGGCGCCGACCTGGTCGGCAAGGTCGAGCAGGGCATTCCGGAGGACGATCCGCGCAATGCCGCGACCATCGCCGACAACGTGGGCGACAACGTCGGCGACTGCGCGGGCATGGCGGCCGACCTCTTCGAGTCCTACGCCGTCACCCTGGTGGCCGCACTGATCCTCGGCAAGGCCGCCTTCGGCGACTCCGGACTCGCCTTCCCGCTGCTCGTTCCGGCCATCGGCGTCCTCACCGCCATGATCGGCATCTTCGCGGTCGCCCCCCGGCGCTCCGACCGCAGCGGCATGACGGCGATCAACCGCGGCTTCTTCATCTCCGCGGTGATCTCCCTCGCGCTGGTCGCGATCGCGGTCTTCGTCTACCTGCCGTCGAAGTACTCCGACCTCGACGGCGTCACGGACGCGGCGATCCGGGGCAAGGCCGGCGACCCGCGGATCCTCGCCCTGGTGGCGGTCGCCATCGGCATCCTGCTCGCCGCCGTCATCCAGCAGCTGACCGGCTACTTCACCGAGACCACCCGCCGTCCGGTACGGGACATCGGCAAGACCTCCCTCACGGGCCCGGCCACCGTCGTCCTCGCCGGCATCTCGGTCGGCCTGGAGTCGGCCGTCTACACCGCGCTGCTCATCGGCCTCGGCGTGTACGGCGCGTTCCTGCTCGGCGGTACGTCGATCATGCTGGCGCTGTTCGCGGTCGCCCTGGCCGGCACCGGCCTGCTCACCACGGTCGGCGTGATCGTCGCCATGGACACCTTCGGGCCGGTCTCCGACAACGCGCAGGGCATCGCCGAGATGTCCGGCGACGTCGAGGGTGCGGGCGCGCAGGTGCTCACCAACCTGGACGCGGTCGGCAACACCACCAAGGCGATCACCAAGGGCATCGCCATCGCCACGGCGGTCCTCGCGGCCTCGGCGCTCTTCGGGTCGTACCGGGACGCGATCACCACCAACGTGCAGGACGTCGGGGCGAAGCTCACCGGGCCAGGGGCGCCATTGAGCCTGTCGATGGACATCTCGCAGCCCAACAACCTCGTCGGACTCATCGCGGGCGCGGCGGTCGTTTTCCTCTTCTCCGGACTGGCCATCAACGCCGTGTCGCGGTCGGCCGGTTCGGTGGTCTACGAGGTGCGGCGGCAGTTCCGTGAGAAGCCCGGGATCATGGACTACACGGAGACGCCCGAGTACGGCAAGGTCGTCGACATCTGCACCAAGGACGCCCTGCGGGAGCTGGCCACGCCCGGTCTGCTCGCCGTCATGGCGCCGATCTTCATCGGGTTCACGCTCGGCGTCGGCTCGCTCGGCTCCTATCTCGCGGGCGCGATCGGCGCGGGCACGCTGATGGCGGTGTTCCTCGCCAACTCCGGTGGTGCCTGGGACAACGCCAAGAAGCTGGTGGAGGACGGTCATCACGGCGGCAAGGGCAGCGAGGCCCACGCGGCCACGGTGATCGGCGACACCGTCGGTGACCCCTTCAAGGACACCGCCGGCCCGGCGATCAACCCGCTGCTGAAGGTCATGAATCTGGTCTCGCTGCTCATCGCGCCCGCGGTGATCAAGTTCTCCTACGGCAGCGACAAGAGCATCGGCGTACGGATCCTGATCGCGGTCCTCGCGCTCCTGGTGATCGTGATCGCCGTGTACGTCTCGAAGCGGCGCGGCATCGCCGTCGGCGACGACGAGGAGGGATCCGAGCGGGTCTCCAACTCGGCTGATGCGGCGGTGGTTTCGTAGGCCGTCCACGGAGGGCCTGTGCAACGGACGGGCGGGTGGCGCGTGTTGACGCGCCGCCCGCCCGTTCGCGTGTGGAGGCTCGTCGGCGTCGTGAGTCTTCTCTCTCTTGGTGCAGAGAGTGGCAAATCGTACTTATAGTGCGTTCGGTGGTGGAGGCTGTCGGTCCGCCGTGTAGATTCCGTGAGCCGAGAGCCATGGAAGGGACCAATCCGGTGAACAAGAAGCTCGCGGCCGCACTGTCCGGCGGTGCGGTACTGGTAGTGGCGCTGTCGGGATGCAGCAGCAAGGACAGCGGCCCCGACCCCAAGCTGGTGGCCTGGGCCAAGACGGTGTGCGACGCCGTGCCCGCGCAGGACGCGAAGATCCGTGCGGCGAACGCCTCGATCGCCAAGATCGCCACGGACAGCAACCTGCCGCCCAAGACCGCCAAGGCCACGTACGCGCAGGCTTTCCAGGACATGTCCGAGGCCTACAAGGCGATCGCCTCCGCCATCGGCGGTGCCGGAACGCCTCCGGGCGTGGACGGCGGCGCCAAGAAGCAGCAGGACGCCGTCAAGAACCTCAACAGCCTCTCCACGTCGTACGCCGACCTCAAGAAGGAGGTCGACGGGCTCGACACCAAGGACCAGGGCAAGTTCGCGAAGGGCCTGCACGACGTCGCCGACCAGACCAAGCAGATCGGCGAGCAGAGCAGCAGCGGCACGGCGGCGCTCAAGCGCCTGGAGCAGGGCGACGTGAAGGACGCGATCGCCAAGCAGCCCAGCTGCAAGGTCAACGCGTCGCCGTCGGCGAAGACCGGCTGACCACCGCCAGACGCCCGCGCTCAGGCAGCCTCCGGCCGCCCGCGCGGGCCACAATGGGGGCGTGACTGACTCAGGCCCCGCCCTCCTGCCCGCCTCCGACCGGCCCGACGTCGCCGCCCGCCTGCGCGACGCCCTTCTCTCCGCCTCCTTCACCGCGGACGGCCTGCTCGACCTGCTCGGCGCCCCCGCGTACGCGGCGCTGGCCCGCAGCGAGACCGTGCCCGCGCTCCGGGCGACCCGCGGCGACACGCCGCTGGAGACGCTCGTGCGGCTGTTCCTGCTCCAGCAACCGGTGCCCCACGCGCGCGTGGCGGCCGTTCTGCCGGCCGACGACGCCCTGGAGGCCGGATGGCTCACGCGCGTCGGCGGCGACGAGGTGGCCGCGACCGTGGACGTACGGCCCTACGGCGGCCCGGACGGCGAGGACTGGTTCATCGTGTCCGACCTGGGCTGCGCCGTCGGCGGCGCGGGCGGTGTCGGACAGCGGGACGAGGAGGTCGTCCTGGGCGTCGGCGGCGCCTCCACGACCCTCGCCGGCATCACCGTCCGCACCCCGGTCGCCTCCGCCCTCGACCTCGGCACCGGCTCCGGCATCCAGGCACTGCACGCCGCGCAGCACGCCACGCGCGTGACGGCCACCGATCTCAACCCGCGCGCGCTGCACATCGCCGCGCTCACCCTCGCCCTCTCCGGGGCGCCCGCCGCCGACCTGCGCGAGGGTTCGCTGTTCGAACCGGTCCGGGACGACGAGACCTTCGATCTGATCGTGTCCAACCCGCCGTTCGTGATCTCCCCGGGTGCCCGGCTGACGTACCGGGACGGCGGGATGGGCGGGGACGATCTGTGCCGCTCGCTCGTTCAGCAGGCAGGGGAACGGCTGAACGAGGGCGGGTTCGCGCAGTTCCTCGCCAACTGGCAGCACGTGGCAGGGGAGGACTGGCAGAACAGACTCAGGTCGTGGGTGCCACGCGGGTGCGACGCCTGGATCGTGCAGCGCGAGGTACTGGACATCACGCAGTACGCCGAGCTGTGGCTGAGGGACGCCGGCGACCATCGCGGGGATCAGGCGGAGTACGAGGCGCGGTACGACGCCTGGCTCGACGAGTTCGAGGCGCGCAAGGTGAAGGCGGTCGGCTTCGGCTGGATCACCCTGCGCAGGACCGGGGCGGCCGAGCCTTCGATCACCGTGGAGGAGTGGCCGCATTCGGTCGAGCAGCCTCTCGGGGAGGCGATCCGGGCGCACTTCGACCGCCTCGACTACCTCCGGGACCACGACGACGCGGCCCTGCTCGAAGGCCACTTCAGGCTGACCGCGGAGGTGGTCCAGGAGCAGGTCGGGCTGCCCGGCGCCGAGGACCCGGAGCACGTGGTGCTGCGCCAGCACCGCGGGATGCGCCGTGCCACGAAGGTGGACACGGTCGGCGCGGGCTTCGCGGGCGTATGCGACGGCACGCTCAGCGCCGGCCGCATCCTGGACGCCATCGCGCAACTCGTCGGAGAGGACCCGGTGTTGCTGCGCGACCGTACGCCGGCGCAGATCCGGCTGCTGGTGGAGCAGGGCTTCCTCGAGCCGGCCAGGTGAGTCGGGACCGGCGCGTGGGCCGGGCCGCGGCGGCTGCTCCGGCCGTCGTACCCGGCATCCCCGCGCCGTCGTAGCCACGCACGGATCTTCGTCGTATGCCGGTGGCACGGGCCGGGACACGCCGCCGCCGGGAAAACGGCCGGAAAATGACGGGCGCCCGATACGGCGCGACTGTGGCCGCTCGCCAGTTCGATCACGCGTCGGCTCTGCGTTCACCCCGATGTCGCACGCCCGACTTCCGCGCGTGCCACGCTCCTCGCCGGGCACACGGGCGACGGCGCGGAAGGGCGGGCGCGGTGGAGAGCGGACCGGCGATCTTCGCGGGAGTGATGTTCGCCCTGTTCGGAGGCGCTCTGCTGGTGTGGACCTGCACCCGGGTCCGCCGGCGTGAGCCGGTCGCGCACGGTGTGAACCAGATCGCATCGGCCACCCTCGCCGGGACCTCCGCGATCGTCGCGCTGGGGCTCGGCGCGTACTGCCTCACCCGCCTCTGACATCGGCGGGCGTGCTTCCGCCCGGGTAATCGGAGCACCGCGCTCCGGACATGGGCGAAGACCTGCCGTGCACTCCGGGCGGCAGGAATGCCGGTAGTCGGGTTACCGTTCGAGTGGCCGTTGTGGGCTTTTCCCGTTTGACACGGGGGCGGGATGTACCGTCACACTCCGCAGCGTCACACGAGCCAGCAGCACGTTGCGACCCCGGGACAAAGGCCCTGGGGAGGCCACAGCGTCGACCGGAGAGAAGAGCGAAGTTGTCCCCGACCAGCGAGACCGCACAGGGCGGCCGTCGACTCGTCATCGTCGAGTCGCCCGCCAAGGCGAAGACGATCAAGGGCTATCTCGGCCCCGGCTATGTCGTCGAAGCGAGCGTCGGGCACATCCGCGACCTTCCCAACGGCGCCGCGGAGGTGCCCGAGAAGTACACCGGTGAGGTCCGCCGCCTCGGTGTGGACGTCGAACACGACTTCCAGCCGATCTATGTGATCAACGCCGACAAGAAGGCGCAGGTCAAGAAGCTCAAGGACCTTCTGAAGGATTCCGACGAGCTCTTCCTCGCCACCGATGAGGACCGGGAGGGCGAGGCGATCGCCTGGCACCTCCAGGAGGTCCTCAAGCCGAAGATCCCGGTCAAGCGGATGGTCTTCCACGAGATCACCAAGGACGCGATCCGCGAGGCCGTCGCCAACCCGCGCGACCTCAACCAGAAGCTCGTCGACGCCCAGGAGACCCGCCGCATCCTCGACCGCCTCTACGGCTACGAGGTCTCGCCGGTCCTGTGGAAGAAGGTCATGCCGCGCCTGTCGGCCGGCCGTGTCCAGTCGGTCGCCACGCGACTCGTCGTCGAGCGGGAACGCGAGCGCATCGCCTTTCGTTCTGCCGAGTACTGGGACCTGACGGGCACCTTCGCGACCGGCCGCGCGGGGGACTCCTCGGACCCGTCGTCGCTGGTCGCCCGCCTGCAGGCCGTCGACGGCAGGCGGATCGCGCAGGGCCGCGACTTCGACTCCCTCGGACAGCTCAAGAGCGCGAACACCCTCCACCTCGACGAGGCGAACGCCCGCGCCCTCGCAGCCGCCCTGGAGAACACCCGCTTCTCCGTGCGCTCCGTCGAGTCCAAGCCGTACCGCCGCTCGCCGTACGCCCCGTTCCGTACGACGACGCTGCAGCAGGAGGCCAGCCGCAAGCTCGGCTTCGGCGCGAAGGCCACCATGCAGGTCGCGCAGAAGCTGTACGAGAACGGCTACATCACGTACATGCGTACGGACTCCACGACGCTGAGCGAAACGGCGATCGCGGCGGCCCGCGCGCAGGTCACGCAGCTGTACGGCGCCGACTACCTGCCGCCGCAGCCGCGCAGCTACGCCGCGAAGGTCAAGAACGCCCAGGAGGCGCACGAGGCGATCCGCCCTTCGGGCGATCGTTTCCGCACGCCGGCCGAGACCGGCCTGACCGGCGACCAGTTCAAGCTCTACGAACTCATCTGGAAGCGGACCGTCGCCTCCCAGATGAAGGACGCGACCGGCAACAGCGTGACCGTGAAGATCGGCGGCACCGCGGCCGACGGCCGCGACGTCGAGTTCAGCGCCTCCGGCAAGACGATCACCTTCCACGGCTTCCTGAAGGCCTACGTCGAGGGGGCCGACGACCCGAACGCCGAGCTGGACGACCGTGAGCGCCGGCTGCCGCAGGTCTCCGAGGGCGACGCGCTGTCCGCCGAGGAGATCACGGTCGACGGCCACGCCACCAAGCCCCCGGCCCGCTACACAGAGGCCTCCCTGGTCAAGGAGCTGGAAGAGCGCGAGATCGGCCGCCCGTCGACGTACGCGTCGATCATCGGCACGATCCTCGACCGCGGCTACGTCTTCAAGAAGGGCACGGCCCTGGTGCCGTCCTTCCTGTCCTTCGCCGTGGTCAACCTCCTGGAGAAGCACTTCGGCCGGCTCGTCGACTACGACTTCACCGCCAAGATGGAGGACGACCTCGACCGCATCGCCCGCGGCGAGGCCCGGTCCGTGCCCTGGCTGAAGCGCTTCTACTTCGGCGAGGAGACGGGCGTCGGGGGCGCCGCCGACGCCGGCAACGGCGACGGGGACCACCTCGGCGGCCTCAAGGAACTCGTGACCGACCTGGGCGCGATCGACGCGCGCGAGGTGTCCTCGTTCCCGGTGGCCAACGGCATCGTGCTGCGGGTGGGCCGCTACGGCCCCTACATCGAGCGCGGCGAGAAGGACACCGAGCAGCACCAGCGCGCCGACATCCCCACCGACCTGGCGCCGGACGAGCTGACCGTCGAGATGGCCGAGGAACTGCTGGCCAAGCCGAGCGGTGACTTCGAGCTGGGCACCGACCCGGCGAGCGGCCACCAGATCGTCGCCAAGCACGGCCGCTACGGCCCGTACGTCACGGAGATCCTCCCCGAAGGCACCCCGAAGACGGGCAAGAACGCGGTCAAGCCGCGCACCGCCTCCCTCTTCAAGTCCATGTCGCCGGACACCGTGACCCTCGAGGACGCACTGCAGCTGATGTCGCTGCCGCGTGTCGTCGGCACCGACGCCGACGGCGTGGAGATCACCGCGCAGAACGGCCGCTACGGCCCGTACCTGAAGAAGGGCACGGACTCGCGCTCGCTGACGGCCGAGGACCAGATCTTCACGATCACGCTTCAGGAGGCCCAGGCGATCTACGCCCAGCCGAAGCAGCGCGGTCGGGCCGCCGCCAAGCCGCCGCTGAAGGAGCTGGGCGACGACCCGGTCTCCGGCAAGCCGGTCGTGGTCAAGGACGGCCGCTTCGGTCCGTACGTCACCGACGGCGAGACCAACGCGACGCTCCGCTCCGGTGACAGCGTCGAGGAGATCACCCCGGAGCGCGGCTTCGAGCTGCTCGCCGAGAAGCGTGCGAAGGGGCCCGCCAAGAAGACGGCGAAGAAGGCCACGGCCAAGAAGGCCGCGCCGGCGAAGAAGACCGCCGCCAAGAAGACGGCGGCGAAGAAGACGACGGCGGCCGCGAAGAAGACGACGGCCAAGAAGACCACGGCAAAGAAGACGACCGCCGCCGCGAAGAAGACGGCGGCGTCCGGCGCCGAGGACTGAGGTCCCGCTCCGACAGGGGGTCGGAACCGCAGGCCGCGTCGGCTCTGCGGCTCCGGCCTCGTGCGCGGTTCTGTGACTCCTGCTCACGTGGGGACTGCGCCGGGTGCGGCCCTCCAGGGTTCGTCGGCCTCGCGCGGTCGCGTCGTTGTTGTCTCTGCCGTCGCTGTCGTCTCCGTCGTCGCTTCGGTTCGCAGATGCGTCCCGGCATCGCTTTGGTCTCGGGGTGGGCTCGGGTCCGGAGACCGGGGCCGTGGTGTCGGTGGCTGCCGATAGGCTGAACGCATGACGCGAGCCGAGCAGCCAACGGCCACCACCACAGCACCGGACGACGCCCTGGTCGCGGATTCCCGCGAGCGCGCCGTCCGTTCACTGCTGCGCCGACCCGAGTTGAAGCGCCTGTGGAGCGCACAACTGGTGAGCGGTGTCGGCGACGCCCTGGCGCTGCTCGTGCTGGTCGTCCTCGTTCTTCAGGCGGCCATCGCGCAGGGGGCGTTCGGAGGGGGCTACCGCGGTGTGGCGTTCGCAGTGGCGACGGTCTTCGCCGCGCGCGTCCTCGCCACCCTGCTCTTCGGCGCCGTCCTGCTCGGCCCGCTGAACACGCTCACCGCCCAGGACGGCCCGCTCGACCGCCGCTGGACGATGGTCGGCGCCGACGCCCTGCGCGCCGCGCTGCTGATCGTCGCGCCCCTGTGGATCGACTGGACCCCGGACAACGCGCTCGCCGTGCTGCTGGTCACCGCCTTCGTCGGCGGTGTCGCCGAGCGGCTGTGGACGGTGTGCCGGGAGAGCGCGGCCCCCGCCCTGCTGCCCGCGCCGCCCCCGGAGGGCGCGACGGTACGGCCGCTTCCGGACCACCTGGACGCCCTGCGCCGCCTCGCGCTGCGCACCAGCTTCCTGGCCATCCCGCTGGCGGCCGCCACCCTGGTCGTCGCCGCCCTGCTCAACAACCTGCTCGGCACCGGCGTCGCCTGGTTCGACCAGCACCAGGCCGCCCTCGCGTCGTACGTGGCGGCCGGTCTGTTCGCCGCGTCCCTGTCGGTGCTGACGGCCCTGGAGCTGCCCGGCGCCCGCACCCCGCGCGCGCGGTCCCCGCTCGAGGGCCTGCGCCGCCCGCGCACCGGTTCCGGCGTCGACAAGGGCCGTACGGGCGCGGTTCCGCTGCTCGTCATCGCCTCTGCCACCGTGGCCGGTGCCATCGCGGCCGCCGTCGCGGTGTGCGTGCTGCACGCCACCGACCTGGGCGGCGGCCCGGTCCTCTACGGCCTGCTGGTGCTCGGCCTGACCGGTGGTGTCGGCGTCGGCATCCGCACGGCGCCCGCGCTGCTGCCCTCGCTCTCACGCCGCCGGCTCCTCGCCCTCGCGATCGCCTTCGCCGGCATCGCCCTGCTGGCCGCCGGACTGGTCCCGGACGTCACCACCGTCCTGCTGATCGTCACACTGGCCGGTGTGGCCGCGGGTGTGGCCGCGAACACCGGGCACGCCCTGCTCGACCAGGAGACCGAGGAATACCGCAGGGCGCGGGTCACCGAGCACCTGCACGCGGTGGTCCGTGTCTGCATGGCGCTCGGTGCGCTGATCGCCCCCGTGGTCGCCGGACTCATCGGCCGGCACCGGCTGGAGAACGGCAGGTTCGTCTTCGCCCACGGCGGCGCCTCGTTCACGCTGATGCTGGTCGGCGCACTGCTGCTGCCGGTGGCCGTTCTGGTGCTCGCCAAGGTCGACGACCGCTCCGGGATCCCGCTGCGGCAGGACCTCAAGGACGCGCTGCTCGGCGGCGACGACCCGGTCACCGCCCCGGCGGCGAACGGATTCTTCATCGCCCTGGAGGGCGGCGACGGCGCCGGCAAGTCCACACAGGCCGAGGCCCTCGCGGAGTGGATCCGCGCCAAGGGCCACGAGGTCGTGCTCACGCGCGAGCCGGGGGCCACCCCCGTGGGCAAGCGGCTGCGCTCGATCCTGCTGGACGTGTCCTCGGCGGGCCTGTCGCACCGCGCGGAGGCGCTGCTGTACGCCGCCGACCGCGCCGAGCACGTCGACACCGTCGTACGGCCCGCCCTGGAGCGCGGCGCGGTCGTCATCACGGACCGCTACATCGACTCGTCCGTCGCCTACCAGGGCGCCGGCCGCGATCTGTCCCCGACCGAGATCGCCCGCATCAACCGCTGGGCGACCAACGGGCTCGTCCCGCACCTCACCGTCCTGCTGGACGTCCCCCCGGAGACCGCCCGCGAGCGGTTCACGGAGGCGCCGGACCGCCTGGAGTCGGAGCCGGCCGAGTTCCACGCGCGCGTGCGGGCCGGTTTCCTCACCCTCGCCGCCGCCGACCCCGGCCGCTACCTGGTGGTCGACGCCGGTCAGGAGCCCGAGGCCGTGACCACCGTGATCCGGCACCGGCTCGACACCGTGCTGCCGCTCTCCGAGGCCGAGATCAAGGCCCAGGAAGAGGCCCGGAAGAAGGCCGAGGAGGAGGCGCGCCGCAAGGCCGAGGAAGAGGCCGCCCGCAAGGCCGAGGAGGAGCGCCTGGAGCGTGAGCGCCAGGAGGAGCTGGCCCGGCTGCGCGCCGAGGAGGAGGAGCGCAAGCAGCGCGAGCTGGAGGAGGCACAGCGCCGCGAGGCCGAACGGCAGGCGGAGGAGGCCCGGCGGCGTGCCGAGGAGGCGCACCGGCGTGCCGAGGAGGAGCGCAAGCGCCTGCTCGCCGAGGAGAAGGCCCGCGCCGAGGAGGAGGCCCGCCGCAGGGCCGAGGAGGAGCGGCGGCGCAAGCAGGCCGAGGAGGAGGCCCGGCTGCGCGCCGAGGCCGAGGCCATGCGCCTGGAGAAGCAGCGCAAGGCCGAGGAGGCCCTGCTCCGCGCGGAGCAGGCCCGCAGGCAGGCGGCCGAGGCCGCGTCGGCGGCCGACGCGGCAGCCCGCCGCCCGGGCGCACCCCAGCCGGCGGTCCCGGGAGTGACACAGGACGCGGCGACCGTGACGACCCCGATGGTCCCGCACGGCACGGAAGAGACGGTTCCGACGCCGGTCGTGTCTCTGGGGACGGACCGGACGGGCGCGGGCAAGACGGGAACGGGCGAGTCCGACTCCGACAGGACGACCGTGCTGCGGCCGGTGCGCGAGGAGCACGGCACGGATGCCGAGCCCGCCACCGGCACGGGACGCGCGGGCTCCGACTCCGAGGTGACGGCGGAGCTGCCGCAGCCGCCGGCCACCCCGGGCGCGGCGGACGAGACCACGGTGCTGCCGCCGGTGGTTCCGGGCTCGACCGACGAGACCACCGTCCTGCCGCAGATGCCCTCCGCTGCCGCCGACGAGACGGCCGTCCTGCCTCCCGTCCGGGGCGAAGCCCCGGCGGACCGCATACCGCAGGGCTTCTTCCGGGACGAGCAGACCGCCGTGGGCCCCGACGGCTCGGAGGACCGCACCCGCGAGATGCCGCAGCTCGGCTCCGACGGTGAGCCCCGGCGCCGCCCGCGCCCCGACTGGGCCGAGGAGACCCCGCTGGACGACCTTCCGTCGCTGGCGGACGAGCTGCTGGGCTCGTACGACGAGCGGGAGTACGGCGACCACGACGAGGACCCGGGCCGCCGCGGGAGGGGCCGGGGCCGACGCGGCTGAGCACGGATGCCGAGCGCGGACTCTGAGCGCGACAACTGAGCCAGGACGTCGGGCGGCGCCCGCCGGAGCACATGTGCTTCGGCGGGCGCCGCTCCGTATTCGTTCAAATTCGTTCAAATTCGCCCCAATGCGTCCCACCTGGCTCACCCACCCCACTTGTCGGGCGCCCACGCCGGTCCTCGTTGTCAGTGGCCACCCGCACAATGGATCCCGTAAGGCGGAAAGTGACGGAAGGGCGGCGTGACCCATGAGCGTGTGGGACGACCTCGTCGGGCAGGAGAAGGTGAGCGCGGCGCTCGAGGCCGCCGCGCGGGACGCCGACGCTCTCGTCACGGCCGCCGCTGCGGACGGACCGCTGCCCGAGGCGTCGAAGATGACCCACGCCTGGCTGTTCACGGGCCCGCCGGGCGCGGGCCGGAACCAGGCGGCGCGGGCCTTCGCCGCCGCCCTGCAGTGCGTGAGCCCCGACCGCGCCCTCGGCGGAGTCCCCGGCTGCGGCTTCTGCGACGGCTGCCACACCGCGCTGCTCGGCACCCACGCGGACGTCACCACGGTCGCCGCCGTGGGCTCCGAGATCCTGGTGAAGGACATGCGGGACACGGTCCGCAAGTCGTTCACCTCTCCGGCGAACGGCCGCTGGCAGATCATCCTGGTCGAGGACGCCGAGCGACTGAACGAGAAGTCGGCCAACGCCGTCCTCAAGGCCGTCGAGGAGCCCGCTCCCCGCACGGTCTGGCTGCTGTGCGCCCCCTCCATCGAGGACGTCCTGCCGACCATCCGCTCCCGCTGCCGCCACCTGAACCTGCGCACGCCGGCTGTCGCCGCCGTCGCCGACATGCTCGTACGCCGCGACGGCATCGAACCCCCGGTCGCCGAGGCCGCGGCCCGCGCCACCCAGGGCCATGTCGACCGGGCCCGCCGCCTGGCCACCGACGCGGCGGCCCGTGAGCGCCGCGCCGCCGTGCTCAAGCTGCCCCTGCGTCTCGACGAGGTCGGCGCCTGCCTCAGGGCGGCCCAGGAGCTGGTGGACGCGGCATCCGAGGACGCCAAGCAGCTCGCCGAGGAGATGGACGGCAAGGAGACGGAGGAGCTGAAGGCGGCGCTCGGCGCGGCCCAGGGGGGCCGGATGCCGCGGGGTACGGCGGGCGTGATGAAGGACCTCGAGGACATGCAGAAGCGCCGCAGAACGCGTACGCAGCGCGACAGCCTCGACGTCGCCCTCGGTGACCTCACCGGTTTCTACCGCGACGTCCTCGCCCTCCAGCTCGGCTCCCGTATCGCGATCGCGAACGAGGACGCCGAGGATGCCCTGGAGCGGATCGCCCATGGCAGCTCGCCGGAGTCCACCCTGCGCCGCATCGAGGCGATCGCCGCCTGCCGCGAGGCCCTGGACCGCAACGTGGCCCCGCTGCTGGCCGTGGAGGCGATGACGATGGCCCTGCGGGCGGGGTAGCCGTGGCGTGGGCCGGGCCTGTGCGGCGAGGCCTCGCGGGCGGGGTGAAGACGCGTACCGTGGTTGACGGACGGTGTCCCCCGTACGAGGCCACCGTCCGTACGTTCGGCATTCATTTCATCGCTCAGGGTTACGCTCGTCTGATGGACACCAGGCCATCCCCCCGCCGCTCCGCCCGGCCCCCGCGGACGCTCCGGTCGCCCCGGGTCGCTCCGGCCGCCGCGCTGTTCCGCGCCCCCGGACCCCGCCCGACCCGGACCCGCGCCCGAGCCACGGCACGCGTCACGACGACCCTCCTCGCGGCCGCCGCGCTGCTGATCTCCGCCTGTTCCTCCGGGAGCTCGAGTTCGAACACGTCGGTGGGCGGTACGGCGGAGGCGGCGCTGGCCGCACTGCCGCAGACGACGCCGTCCTTGCTCTCGCCGTACTACACGCAGAAGCTCACCTGGCGCAGCTGCGGCGTCTCCGGCTTCCAGTGCACGACGATGAAGGCGCCACTCGACTACGCCAAGCCCGGTTCGGGGGACGTCAAGCTCGCCGTCGCCCGCAAGAAGGCCACCGGCAAGGGCAAGCCGCTCGGCTCGCTGCTGGTGAACCCGGGCGGTCCGGGCGGCTCGGCCGTGGCCTACCTCCAGCAGTACGCGGGCATCGGCTACCCGGCCGAGGTCCGCGCCCACTACGACATGGTCGCGGTGGACCCGCGGGGCGTCGCGCGCAGCGAGCCCGTCGTATGCCTCGACGGACGCGAGATGGACGCGTACACGCAGACGGACGTCACCCCCGACGACCAGAAGGAGACGAACGCGCTGGTCGGCGCGGACAAGAAGTTCGCGGAGAGCTGCGGAGCGCACTCGGCGCGACTGCTGCGGCACGTCTCCACCGTCGAGTCGGCGCGGGACATGGACATCCTGCGGGCGCTGCTGGGCGACCGGAAGCTGAACTACGTGGGCGCGTCGTACGGCACCTTCCTCGGGGCGACGTACGCGGGGCTGTTCCCCGAGCGGGCGGGCCGCATGGTGCTGGACGGGGCGATGGATCCCTCCCTCGACGCCCGCAAGCTCAACCTGGAGCAGACGGCCGGTTTCGAGACGGCGTTCCAGGCGTTCGCGAAGGACTGCGTACGGCAGTCCGGCTGCCCCCTCGGCGGCCCGGGTACGACACCCGGCCAGGTCGGCGACCACCTCAAGGCCTTCTTCCGCAAGGTCGACGCCCACCCCCTGCCGGCGGGCGACGCGCGCGGACGCAAGCTCGGCGAGGCGCTCGCGACCACCGGCGTGATCGCGGCGATGTACGACCAGGGCACCTGGGAGCAGCTGCGCCAGGCACTGACCTCGGCCATGAAGGACAACGACGGCACCGGTCTGCTCGCCCTCTCCGACAGCTACTACGAGCGGGGCGCAGGCGGCAGCTACAGCAACCTGATGAGCGCCAACGCGGCGGTGAACTGCCTGGACCTGCCGCCGGCCTTCACGGGTCCCGAGCAGGTGAGGAAGGCCCTGCCCGCGTTCGAGAAGGCGTCCCCGGTGTTCGGCGCGGCCCTGGCCTGGTCCACGCTGAACTGCTCGTACTGGCCGGTGCGGGCCACGGGCGAGCCGCACCGCATCGCGGCGCGGGGCGCGGCCCCGATCGTGGTCGTCGGCACCACCCGAGACCCGGCGACCCCCTACCGGTGGGCCCAGGCCCTGGCCTCCCAGCTCTCCTCGGGCCGACTGCTCACCTACGTCGGTGACGGCCACACCGCCTACGGCCGCGGCAGCACCTGCATCGACTCGGCGATCAACACCTATCTCCTCCACGGGGCCCCGCCCGCTCGCGGCAAGCACTGCTCCTGACGCCCCCCGCCGGCCCCGGATCGCACCGCTCCTGGGCCGGTACGAAGCACCCTGGGAAACTGTGTAGACTTACCGACGTTGCTGATCGCACCATGGTGCGGACGGCGTGCCGCTTTAGCTCAGATGGCCAGAGCAACGCACTCGTAATGCGTAGGTCTCGGGTTCGAATCCCGAAAGCGGCTCCGGCAAAGGCCAGGTCACATAGCCCGTGACCTGGCCTTTTGTGTTACTCGGGGCATGACGCGTCACACGGCCGGGGTGCCGCGAGATGGCTTGCGTGAGCGATGCGTGAGCGGAGCGGTCCGGTGCCCTACTTCTTGGGCTTCTTCCGCTTGCCCTTCCTCTTGGCCCTGGCCTCGGCTTTCGCCTTGCCCTTGGCCTTCTTGGCGGCCTTACGGGCGGCCTCCTCCGCCTCGGTCTTCCGCTGAAGCGGGACCAGCTTGGCGGTGGCCTCAGCCGCGTTCTTGCCGACCTGCGGCAGGACGCTCTGGTAAATGTCCCGCGTGATCCGGGTGTCGCTGTGCCCGAGCGTGTCCGACACGATCTTCACGTCGATGCCGGCGGCGAGCATGAGCGTGGCCGCCCCGTGCCGGAGGTCGTGCAGCCGGATCGGCGGGAGCCCGGAGGCGGCGACGAGGCGCTCGAAGAGGTCGGTCACCTTCCCGGGATGGAGCCAGGAGCCGTCTTCCTGGGTGAAGACCATGCCGGTCTCGACCCAGGCTGATCCCCACTCCTCGCGGTCCGCGTCCTGCTGTTCGCGGTGCCGCTTCAGGACGTTGACGGTGTCGTCGTCGAGGGCGACCACGCGGAAGCCGCTGTCTGTCTTGGGCTCGGAGGTCTCGACCTCCCACCCGTCCTGGACGAGCTGGGAGGAGACGGTCAGGGAGTGGTCATCGAGGTTGGTCTCCGACCAGGGCTGCGCGCATGCCTCGCCCCGCCGCAGGCCGCGGAAGGCGATCAGGTGCCACATCGCGTACAGCCGGTCCTCCGCGAGGAAGTCGAGCAACGCGCCAGTCTGTTCGGGCGTCCAGACCATGACAGGGGAGGGCTTCTCACCCGTCTGCTCCCACCTGGCGACCCGTGCGTCGGTCCACACCAGGGCCTTCGGCTTGCGCACGGGGTCGAGCTCGACGTGCGCCGCCGGGTTGAAGGTGAGGATCTGCTGGCCGATCGCGTCGTTCAACGCAGACCGCAGCGTGGCCTTGATACGCAGCCGGGTAGCCGGACCGGTCACACGCCGGAACGGCGGCATGGCGTCGATCGCCGTCTTCATCACCTTGCGGTGGGCGCGGTTGTCTGTGCCCTTCCACGGCACGGTGGCCAACTCCTCGACCGTGGCACGGCGCTGGGCGTTCTGCTCCAGGATCTCGGCATTGGCGTCGGAGATGGCCGTGAACATCTCGCTGAGATGGCTCACGCGCAGCCGATCGAGACGGTGGTGGCCGATCCGAGGCTTCAAGTGGAACCGGATATCGGTCTCGTAGCGGCTGAGTCCCGACTTGCGGATGCGTTTGCCGTCGAGCCATCGGTCGAGCCACTCGCCGACGGTCAGGCGGCCGATCAGGTCCTGACCGGACTTCAGGCGCCGCCGGGTCTCCTCGACATCCGGCAGTGGCGACTTCTCGTCGCCGACCTCCTCCAGCATGGCGGCGATCAGCGCCATGCCTTCGGGGTCGTCGGTATCGGCGAGTCCGAGCAGCGCGCGTATGTGGTCGAGGTCGGCCTGGGCCGCCTTGAGGCTCTCGTAGCCGGCGCGGCTGAAGGAGCGGCGGGTGCCGTCGGCGCGGGGCGGGAGCTCCTGGCGTATGGAGTACGAGCCGTGCTTGCGGCTGGAGAGCTTCGGGCACTGCTTACCGAGCGGCTTACCAGTGTGGGCGTCGCGGCAGTAGCAGCGGCGGTGGGTGGAACCTTTCAAAGATCATTCTCCTCATCGGTGTTGCCGACGGGTGGGTCGACGTCGGCGAGTTCTGGTGGCAGGTGCGGTGGTGTGCCTCCGTCTTCGCGGATGAAGGCGCGGGCGCTGCGGAGCCGGTACTTGGCTTCCAAGACCCTTTCGGCGTAGTCGGCTTGGGCGAGCATGGCTTCCTCGCGCTCGGCCTGGTTGGGCGCCGTCTCGGCTTTCCAGCGCTCGTGTTTCTCGCCTTTCAGGGCGGCCAGGGCGGCGCGCTGGTGGCGGACGTGGGCGCGGAAGGAGCGGAGCATGTCGTCTTCCATGCCGAAGTCCTCGCTGTCGCCGGTGAACCAGCGCATGGCATCCCATGTCGGGTCGGAGTGCTGCAGGGGAAGGCGCTGGACTCGGTCGACGTAGCCGACGGGGTAGAGCAGGCAGATGGGGTAGGTCCGCAGGGCTTCGGCGAGGACGAGGACGTCGACCAGAGGCAGGTTGGCGCGGCGGCCGGACTCCATGTTGGCGATCACGTTGCGCGGGATCGGATGGCCGATCTCCGCGCAGCGGTCGGCCAGGTCCTGGGCGCTCATGCGCAACTCCTTCCTTCGTCTACGGACCTCGGCGGCCACCGTGGCCATCACCTGATCCACCCACTCCGGGACGTCGTCCTCGTTATCTCTAGGATCAAAACGGCGTTGTGTCATGGAGACACGTTAGCTTCCCGATGATGGTTAGTGATCGCCTGGAGCCGGACGTGATGCCGCGTTCGCCGAGGGCTCACTCATGAACGGAGCGCTGGATGCGCGACAACGAGACCGCCGAGCAGCCCAAGGGCATGACGCGAGCGGAGCTGCTGGCCCTGCCCGCTGCCGTTGACCTGGACACCGGCAACCGGGCTCTCGGGCTGGGGCGGAGCAAGGGCTATGAGCTGGCCAAGCGCGGTCAGTACCCCTGCAAGGTCCTGCGGCTGGGCAAGGCGTACCGCGTCGTGACCGCCGACCTGCTGAACCTGCTCGGCCTGGCCGCATGACCGCCCGACCCCATAGCAGACGCTTCTGCGCTGAGCTGACACAGAAACGCTGGACTGTGGCCGGACGTGGACGTACTGTCCGTGTTCCCTCGCCCCGGCCAAGGAAGCGAGAAAGCCCCCGGCGCGCCAACGCCGGAGGCTCCGCACACTCCACTGCCCGCATTCCAACGAACGACCTGCGTGAGTCGGGCCTGCATGCCCGACGTCACCGGATAAGGAGCTGCCCTGTGCAACCTACGACACCCGAGCCCTATTCCGCACCCGGCAAATCCGCACCCGGCAATGCCGCATGGCCGACGGTCGCGGTGCCCGGCCGACCCGGCCCCGCGCCCGAAGCCGCCCCAGCGGCCGGTGACACGGCGCCGGAGAATGACCCGGCGGACCAGCCCGCAGAGGAAGCGGTGCCGGATCCGGAGCCGACGTACGGCTCCGAGCTGTTGAACGAACTGCGTGCCCAGATAGCTCAGTTCGTGATCCTGCCCTCCCCACAAGCGCTGGACGCGGTCACGCTGTGGGTGGCCGCGACGCACCTGCAGCCCGCGTGGCAGCACGCCCCGCGCCTGGCGGTGGTCGGGCCGGCGAAGCGATGCGGCAAGTCGCGGCTCCTGGACGTGCTCACCGAGACGGTCCACGAGCCGATGCTCACCATCAACACCACTCCGGCGGCAATCTTCCGCTCCATCACCGACGAACCACCCACCCTGCTGGTGGACGAGGCCGACACCATCTTCGGCACCCCGAAGATGGCGGAGAAGAACGAGGAGATGCGCGGCCTGCTCAACGCCGGCCACCAGCGCAACCGGTACGTCACCCGCGTCGTCGGCAACGACCACACGCCTCACCGGTTCGCCACCTTCGCGATGGCCGCCCTCGCAGGGATCGGTGACCTGCCCGACACGATCATGGACCGATCCGTGGTCATCCGCATGCGCCGCCGGGCCGAGGGCGAGAGCGTCAAGCCCTTCCGCTCCCGCCGCGACACCCCGGCCCTCCACGACCTGCGCGACCGCATCGCCGCATGGACACGGCCGCTGCTCGACGAGGCCGCCGACCTGGAACCGGCGATGCCGGTGGAGGACCGCGCCGCCGACACCTGGGAGCCCCTGGTGATCGTCGCCGACCTTGCCGCAGGCCCCTGGTCACGCCTCGCCCGCACAGCGTGCGCGCAGATGGTCACAGCCGAAGCGGCGGCCGAGGAGGACCACCCCAGCTCTGCGCGGATCCTGGCTGACATCCGGCGGGTCTTCGTCGCCCAGCGCGAGGTCGACAGCCTCTCCACCGACGAGCTTCTGCACCACCTGCGCCAGGACCTGGAAGGTCCTTGGGCAGAGTGGGGCCGAAACGGACTGAGCCCGCGTGAGCTCGGCTCGCTGCTGCGCGACTTCGACATCAGGCCCGGCAACGTTCGCCTTGCCGACGGCACCCAGCGCAAGGGCTACACGCGCAACAAGTTCCTCGACGCGTGGCGCCGCTACTGCCCCACCGTTCACTCAGTGAACGCCGAGCCCGCCCGCAGCGAGGGCTGAGCCCCCTCCCCGCCCCGGTTGCCGTCCTTGCCGTCCCTACCGTAATCCCGCAGGTCAAACGGCATACGGGCAAGACGGCAACCGGGGCCAGGACGGCAACACGATCATGGCGGTCGTCGCTGCCCGCCGGGACGCCGCCCGCTTCCGTCTTGTGCCGTCCCGGGCGTCCTCGCCGTATCACCGCAGGTCACAGCGCATGCGGCCGGGACGCCAAGACGGATCCGATCCGTCCATAGCCACCGAACCGCAGCCGTCACCGCCCGTGCGTGCCTCAAAGGCGCGACGGCACCGCCAAGACGGAACGTCGCGCCCCCTGCCGTACCGGCCCTGACCTGCGCTTGCAACGGCCAAGACGGCAAAGACGGACCACGCCAACACCGCAGGAGAATCCCGCTTGACCACCCTCGCCATCCCCACCCATCGCGCCACCTCCCACCTGGCGACCGGGCGGGATCGCGCCGCGATCCTCCCCCTCGGCACCGCCGCCTGCACCCTGATCCACGCCGCGCTCACGGGCGGCAAGTGATGACCAAGCAAGCTGCCGAGCGCTACGCACTCGGCGCAGCGGGAGTCGTCATCATCGCCCTCACCGCCGGCGGGTTCTGGCTCTCGTACGCACACCTCGCCGAGGTCGCCGGACAGCACGGGCTGGGGAACTCCCCGGTCCGCCAGTGGGCCTGGCCCGCGACCCTGGACGCGTTCATCATCGCGGGCGAGCTGCTGATGCTCCGCGCGGGCCTGCGCCGGGTCACCGACGGATGGGCCATCGCCCTCACGGCCACCGGTTCGGTCGGCTCCATCGCACTCAACGTGGCCGGCGTCAGCGGCACCGGCAACGCGAGCACCGTGCCCCACCTCGACTACGTGGTCGCCGCGGTTCCCCCGACCGCCGCACTGCTGGCCTTCGGGGTCCTGATGCGGCAGATCCACCAACTCGTCGCCGACCCAACCGACGCCACCGAACGCCACAACGGTCTCCCGGAGCCAGCCGCTCTCGACGTGGCGGACGGTCAGGCCGACGTGGCGCGAGGTTCTGCCGATGTGGCGCAGGGCGCCGCCACTGTGCCGGAACCCCCGCAGTCTTCCTCCGAGCCGGAAGACCAGAAGCCCAGCACCGTGCCCGATGAGTACCTCGCGATCGCCCGCACCGCGCCACTGGGACGCGGAGACCGTGCCTCGCGCCGCCACATCGAAGCGACGATCCGTGGCAAGGGCCTCCCCATCGGCAGGGCCGACGCGGAAAAGCTCAAGGACGTCCTGCAGGCCGAACTCGATGAGGCCGCATCTCAGCGGCAGGACGACCTCGACAAAACCGCCGCTGGCGCTTCCATCGCTCCGGCGTAACTCGCATCGCTCGTCCCCGCGCAGGTCAGCGCGGGGACGAGCGACTGCCCCGCAACGAGTCAACCCGACATCGCCGCTCCACCCGTCCTTGCCCTAACAGGTATGGGACGAGTTCGTCCGGTCGCTGACCAGCCATCAACACCCCACGGAGAAACTCCCATGCGCAACCAGCACCACGAACCCCCTACGCACCAGCAGGAGATGACCACCACCCCAGCCCCAGACGCGTCAGCAAGGTATCCCGCTGGACCGTCCAGGGACGGCCGCAACGGGGAAGCCTCCGCCCCGGGGGTGGCGGAGGACCTCGGGCACCAGGGGGCACCCGAGAGGGAACAGTCCGCTGACACCGCCGCCGCCCAGCTGCCGCGTGCCGCCGAAGCCGCCGCGCTGCACCGTGTCGCCCGCCGCCGTAAGCCTGACCCGAACGGCCACCGCAAGGAGCGTGTCGATGCCCGCTACAGCGTCGACGAGAAGGTCGACATCCTGCGCATGGCCCGGTCGCTGAACATCGCCGGCGCCCACTACGTCGGCGCCGTCGTCATGGCCCACGTCCACGGCGACCTCGCCCTGCCCGGCCAGCGCACCCCGCTCGACGACTACATCGACGAGCTCACCGCCCTGCGTGGCGAGGTCGCCAAGATCGGCCACAACATCAACCAGATCGCCAAGAAGCTCAACTCCGGTGGTCATCCACAGCCTGGGGATACCGCCCTCCTGGCCCAGGCCGAGCAGACCCTGACCGCGGTCGGCGCCACCGTTCGCCACATCGCGGCAGCTGCGAACCAGGCCGTCGCTAAGAAGGCGGCCCGATGATCGCGAAGATCAGCAGCGGCAAAGACACCGCCGGATTGATCCGGTACCTGTTCGACACGAAGAAGGCCATGGACCACACCGACCCGCACCTGGTCGCCTCCTGGGACGGCTTCGCCCCCGACCCCGGCCGCACCGACGACTTCGACGCCACCAAGAAGCTCCTCGTGGCCGACCTCAACCTGCACGTCAAGCAGGCCCGGCGCCTGGGCCGCGCGCCCGAGAAGTACGTGTGGCACTGCTCGATCCGCGCTGCCGAGAGTGACCGCCTTCTCAGTGACGAGGAGTGGGCCGACATCGCACGCCGGGTGGTGGCGGCCACCGGCATCGCGCCGGACGGTGACCCAGACGGCTGCCGGTGGGTCGCCGTCCGCCACGCCCCCGACCACATCCACATCGCCGGCACCAAGGTCCGCGGCGACCTGAGCACCGCTCGCCACTGGAACGACTACCTCACCGCCGACCGCGAACTCGCCGCCATCGAGAAGCAATACGGCCTCTTTCGAGTCGTACGCGGTGACCGCACCGCCGCCAAGCGGCCCACTCGCGCCGAGCAGGAGAAGGCTCGCCGCTCCGGCCACAAGAAGCCCGCCCGTGAACGCCTGCGCACCACTGTGCGCACCGCCGTGGCCGCTGCTTCCAGCGTCGAGGAGTTCGTCCACCTGCTGAGCCACATCGACGGCGTGCTCGTCGAGGTCGTGTACTTCCCCTCGGGTGATGTGCGCGGGTACAAGGTCGCTGCCGAAGACACCACCACCGCCGACCACGAGCCCGTCTGGTTCTCCGGCTACGAACTCTCCCCGGACCTCTCCTTCCCCAAGATCCAAAAGCGCCTGGAAAACATCGACCCGCAGCCCGCTGGGCAGCCGGGCCGGCGCAGGCCCAACCCCTGGTACCAGGCCACCGCCGCCACCGAACGCATCCCCCACCACCTCGACCAGACCGACGACGAAGCCTCCCAGGCCCACCTCGCCGCCTTCGGTGAAGCCCTTGACGCCCTCCCGCTCCTCGCTCCACAGGCCCTGCGGCCCCAACTGCGTGATGCGGCGATCGCGTTCGAGCGCGCCACTCGCTCCCGCATCCGCGCCGAACACCACCACGCTCGTGCTCTGCGCGGCGCCGTACGGGCGATGGTCCGCGAGCCCGCCCCCAAGGATGGCGCCATCCTGGCGATGTTCCTCGACGCGGCGATCCTCGTGGTCATCGCCGCCGCCCGCTGGCACCAGCTCCGCCACCACGACCAGCAGGTCGCCGCCGCCCAGCAGACACTGCTTCACCTCCAGGCCGCCTACGACCAAGCCGCAGCCGCACCCCTGGCCGCCCTCGCGCAGCGCCAGCCACCCCAGCAGGCCGTGGAGCGGCAGATCCGCCACCTACGCCAAGTCGTGCCCGCGCACGCGGAGCAGATCATCGAAGACCCCGCTTTCGCAGCTCTCACCGTCGCCCTGGCCCAGGCGGAAGCAGCCGGACACGACCCGGAACGGCTCCTCCAGCAGATCGCCAACCAGCGCGCCCTGGACGACGCCCGCCGCCCCGCACGAGTACTGACCTGGCGCATCCAACGCCTCAGCGCAAGGCCGGCACCCAGCGCACGAGCCCGCGACGCAGCACAGGCCCGCAGCACAACACGAGTCGGCATCGCAACAACACAGCGACCTGACGCTCCAGAGCACACGGCAGCAGCCACCCCGGCCCCGCAGCCGTCACAGGGACGGCGGCGCTGATCACGATCTCAGCTGCGGGCGGTGACGCGCGGGGAGACACCAGAACAAGGCACCGCAGCACGAAGCCGGACTCCCCCGACTGGGAGGCCCGGCTTCACCGCGTGGGAGGCCCTGGAACTGAGGGAATCGGCGAACACGGCGACAAAGTCATGCGCGCCGGCGCCGAACGACGCCGACAGGGTGGTCACAAGGCTGCCTCGGCCTTGTCGAGCGCCTTCTCCAGGTTGGCGTCCACAAGTCCCGGCGCGCCCGAGACGAGCACAAGGACGTTGCCGATCCGGATCGCCGTCTGCTTGACGACGCTGCGCTGCCCACCGATCGAGTAGGTGAGCAGCTGGCTCCACTGCTCGTCGCCCAGGTCAGGGGCGGGCGTCACCTGCGTGCCCACGGTGACGACGGTGTTGCCCGACACCGCCTGGTACGTGGGGCAGGAGATCATCGCATCGAAGATCTTCCCAATGCCCTTGGACAGCTTCGTCGCGGTGTCGCTGTACAGCTCCTCGGCCAGCTCGGAGTTGCCGCCACCAGCGTAGGTGAAGGACGCCTTGGCCTGGGGTTGGGTGCTGTCTCAGGGGCCAGTCCGTTTCTGGCGCGTACGGCCTCGGCCAGCGCCTGACCCCGGCCGGTGGGATGCTCCGGCAGTCGACGCCTTCCTCGGCTGGGCCGCATGGCACCGGAAGCACGCCCTCGACCTCCATTACCGGCCCGACGTCATCATCGACAACAGTTGGCCCGAGATGGCCTGGCACCGTTGGACGAGCTGGCAAGCCGATGACCCCCGATGGTGCACTCAACGGATCGACACCACCGACCAACCAGTCACGAAATCCATAGACCAGGTCGCGCAGTGGATCACTGAGCAGCGCGACGCGCACCAGGCCGGTCTGCTTCCCCTGAGCCACGGTTGGGCCTCATGATCCGTTCGAGCGATGACGTCGATGATCTCCCTCGGGTCGACGCCGATGAGGGTGCTATCCGTTCCCAGCCGTGTACAGAGTCAGCTCTGGGGTTCGCTCCCGGACTGGCGCTGGCGGCATGTAGCTCACCTTCACATCTGCCGAGTCCGGCTCGCCGTGGAAGCGGATTCGGCGCCTGATCCAACCCTCAAGGACCGGGATTGGCTCGTTGCCTTCCTGCCTCATCCATGCGCCCTCGTACCAGGCGATCGCACGCCGGTTGCACGGCACACACAGCAGGCCGCGTACACAGGCCACGCAGTAGTTCGTTGGCCGGTGGCCTGCCGCGCAGTCATGAGCATGGTCGAGTTCCCAGCCTTCCGGCCCCGGATCGACCACCCCGCACAGGCAGCGCCCGCTCTGCAGCGCGAGGATCGCGTCTCGGGCGAACTGCGATATCCCCCGCCCGTAGTGCACGATGCACAACCCCCGCGAATGGGGGTCGCTCCTGCAAGCCCCATACCGGCATAGCGGCCCCCACTCCGCCTGAGACCTCCAGCCACGAATACGGGTGAGCGGCTTACCGTCGTTCTTCTGCTGGTAGTGGGTGGAGCAGTACCCATCAGAGGAATGCGGCCGGTCGCACTGTGGATCGTCGAACCGGCACCCCGTATATTGGCCCGCCTTCGCCTTCGCCTTGATCGGCTTCAGCGGGCGGCCTGTACGTGCCTGCTCATAGTGCGTCTTGCATAACAGCACACCGTCTCTCCGGGCGTGCCCTGGCCGCCCACACCCTCGAAAGCAACACTCCTCCACGGCATCGCCCGCCATCAGCGCCTCTCCCGGCCCGTAGTCCTACCCGCCCGAGAACCTACTATTTGCCACCGACAACCATGGCCCCTGTCCTGCAGCGAACCCGTTCTTATTGCTGGCGTCGCGAAGCACAGAAGCAGCAGAAGGTGAGTCAGAACCCCTGCCCCGTGGCCTGATCGCGCGGCTGGCGGGTCGCATTGTGGGCAAACAGAACGGCGCCGACTCACGAAGGTGAGTCGGCGCCGCGCCTGATCTCAGACGTCGATGCGGGCGACCTTGCGGCCCACCTTGAGGTACAGCTCGGCACCTTCGAGCGCGCCGATCTCGCCGACGACTTCGCCGAGCGTCTGCTGAACAGAAGCCTCCGTGAGTGGCGTCGGCTGCTGGTCTCCGTTCGACTCGCGGATCAGACGGAGGCCCTTCTGCTGAGCCACACGGCGCACGGCGGAAATGCTGGGAGCGAAGTCCAGCGTGCGGCTGATCAGCGCCCCGAGCGTGTCCTCGGCGTGGTCCTTCAGGGAGACGACGGGGAGGTTCTGGGTGTCCGCGAAAGAGCGCTTGGAGAAGCGCGCCGTGAACTCCGCGCGAGCGGCGGCAGCAGCGTCCAGGCCGTGGAGGGCGGCCACCACCTCGCCGGCGAGGATGCGCTTGATCGCCATCGGGTGCGCGGTCCCCTCCTCCAGGCGCTTGGTGACCACGCGGATCTCGTCGTCCGTCCACTCGGTGAGCAGCTGGAGGTACGGCTCGGTGAGGTGGTCGGGGATGGACATCAGCCGGCCGTAGACGTCATCAGGCGACGCCGTCAGGCCCACGTAGTTGCCCTTGCTCTTGCTCATCTTGGTGCCCGTGCCGTCGGTGCCCTCGATGAGAGGAGTGGTGATGACGACCTCGGGGTCCTGCTCCGAGATCTCCATGACCTTGCGGCACATCTGGAGGTTCAACAGCTGGTCCACACCGCCGAGTTCGACATCGGCGTCGATGGCCACGGAGTCCCAGGCCATGACGACGGAGTAGACGAACTCGGCGACGGACAGCCCATGGCCATCGGCGAGCCGGGTGCGGAAGTCCTCGCGCTGGAGCGACATGGAGACCGGCACCCGGGCAAGAACCCCGACGAGCTCCGGCAGGGTGACCTTGTTCAGCCACTCGCCGTTGAAGCGCAGGTCGGCACGCTCGAAGTCGATGAACGGCGTGACCTGTTGCTGGTAGCCGCTCAGGTTGCGGGCGATGTCCTCATCGGTGAGCGGCGGTCGATCCGAGGACCGTCCCGACGGGTCACCGATCTTGGCCGTCACGTCACCGATGATGAAGACGACGTGGTGGCCCATCCGCTGGAACCGGCTGGCGATGATGATCGGTACCGCGTGGCCCAGGTGGACGTCGGGCGAGGTCGGGTCGATGCCGTACTTGACGACGAACGGGCGTCCGGCGGCCTGCGCGGCTTCGATCTTCTCGGCGAGTACCGCGGCCGAGGGGATCAGGTGGTTCGCACGCCCCTCGACCAGTGCGGCCTGCTCCTCGGGGGAGAGGTCGGAGAGGTCCAGGGAGCGCCGTGCCGTTGTCTCGCTGAGCAGCTGCGCGGCCGTATAGTCCGCGCCCAGGTCCGCCCCATCGAGGATGTGCATGACACGGGTGACAGACTCGCTCAAACGGCTCATGGCGCTTATACGCTCCTGGGTCGGACAACTGGCCTGACCAGTAGGGATTGGAAGCGGCGATTTTATCATTGCCACCCCCGTCGCATCACCGAAATGATCACGGTTCAGCCCGCTCTCCCTGGGTCGTCGAGAGCTGTACCAGCGGCCGGCCCACGATCGCACTGGAGAGGGAGCGGAGCCACGGGGCTATTGGGTCTCGGGCTCGGAGCGTGGCGATGAGCATCCCCGGAAGGAAGATCATGGCGGGGAGGTGCTTCTTTCGCTGCAGGGCGGATTCCACTCTGTGCCCGGAAGCGAGTACACGGAAATGCTGGGAGATCCCCCTGAGCTGGCGAGTGGTCGCCCAGGCGGGAGGGTTCTTATCCATCATGCGGAGCCGATCCGAGAGTCCCAGACACACCTCGGCCCGATAATCCTGCGACAGGCCCGGCGTACTTCGGTCGGTCATGCTGTGCGAGTGGACCCGATAGAAGGTCAACGGGTCCTGGAGGACGGCACCGCGGCCGGCCTCGCGCAGCGCGTGGAAGAAGATCTCGTTGCTCACCGGCAGGAGGCTGAGAGCAGCCTCGCGATGGACCACCAACGTGCTTGTGTTTCCGCCCGGGTGCGGGTCTTTCAGCTTGGGGTTTCCGTTTGAGTCGACGACGTTCTCCCAGTGCTCGATGAACAGCGTTTCACCCGTCATCGCCTCGGCGCACGTACGGAGCTTCGATGGGTGGAACCAGTCATCGGCGTCGAGCGGAGCCACCCAGTCACCTGTGCTGAGGAGAAAAGCGTCGGTCAAGGTTTGGCCGAAACCTTTCTGGCTCCTCCGGATGACCTTGACGTTCTTTTCGTGGTGACGGCATACCTCCTCAGTTTCGTCGTTGGATCCGTCGTCGATGACGATGATTTCGTGAAGGACGAAGTTTCCAGGCTCCTGTTCCAGACAGCTTGTTATGGCCTGGTCGAGATATCGGCCGTAGTTGTGGCACAGGATCACGCACGAAATACGCGGAGGGGCGCTCACCGGTCACCCCCGTACACGCGGGCGTAGTCGTCCAGGATCGTCATGTGTTCCTGTGTCCTGTAGTCGAGGAACTCGCGGTCGAGGCGGCGGGGCCTGGAGCCGAGCCGTGCTGCCGCTTTCTCCAGCGCGGTCAGGAACTTCTCTCCGAAGAGGTTGGGATGCCCCTGCGACCAATCGAACCATTCGGGTTCCTCGACGAGCTCCTTGTGCCGCTCGTACTGCTCGGGCAAGTGCCCTGTGAGGGAGCAGACCGGAAGCAGGTTCAGGTCGAAGGCCAGTTCCAGCTGCCCGGAGTGACTCCCCCAGAGGTACGGCAGCAGCAGGGAGTCCGAAGCCAGCCCGGCTCTGACCACTTCGTCGTCCGTGGGATACGGGCGCATGGTGAGGCGGATACGGGGATCGTGCCGGGCCGTCTCCAGGAGCAGCGGGGCACGGCCGGCCTCAGCGAAGTCTGCGGGGCTGAACGCGCGCAGGAGGACGTGGAGCGTGCTGTGGGGATCCGTGATCCCCAGGCTCCAGTTGGCCATGGTGGACAACTGGTCCCGGCTGGCCCGGGAGGCACCGAACATGAGGTACCTGGCCCCCGGGCCCCTCGCCTCGCGCTCCAGGTCAGCAAGCGACTCCGGGGCAGCGACGTATCCGTGGGGGATGACCGTTGCAGTGACCCGCTCGCCGAGGACCTCCGTCAGCTTCGTGACGGATCCCTCAGTGAGACAGACCCAGCGGACCTCGCCAGACCGGAGCAGCCGCAGCCGCTCGACGAAGCCTTCGGCGTTGCCGACCATGGGCCGGGTGTCATGGGCGGTAAAGACCACGTTGACCCCGTAGCCCAGGCACGCGTCGAGCAGGCGCTCCAGGGTGGCGATGTCCTCGAAGTCGATGTGGTGCAGGTGCAGGACGTCGAGCCACGTGAGAGGGCCGTGTTCGAGGAGCCATGCGGCGCTGACCGCCTCTGGCACAGTCTCGCCCGTGGGAATCTCTGTCCCGTTCAGGATGTGGAAGTCAGGGCTCTGGAGCTTCCACGCGTACGGGGTACGCGCCGGCAGGTGAACGACACGCAGGCCCCTGGACCGGGGAACCGCCGTCACTGTTCTCCCACCTCCGCCCCTCCCACGCCGACGAGGAGCAGCTGGGTGGACAGACCATTGGAGGCGTCGTCGCTTCGGGTGAGGCCCGCGTAGTGGATCTCGAATCCGGACGCCCGCAGCAGCGCCTGGAACTCGTCGCTTGCCCACTCCCGAACATGGCTGGGATTGCGCGGCGGTCCAGGGGTGTCGTAGCCGCTGCGGCACTCACGGGCCGGTGTGGACAGGACGGCAGCGGCGCTGCCCTCCCGCAGCAGGCCCAGGATGAGGGACAGAGCCGGGGCCGGGTCCACCAGGTGCTCGATCACGTCGGAGCAGATCACCACCGACCGGCGGACGAAATCCGGGTCGAGCGGCAGCCGCTCTGCCGATTCGAGGTCCGCCTCCACCCACTGTCCGAAGGGGTGGTTGTCGTGGCACCAGCGCAGGTTGTCCCCGAAGTCCACGCCGACGAAAGTCCAGTCGGGGTGCTCGGCGGCGAGCGAGGCCAACTTGCCCGCCTGCCCGCAGCCGATGTCGATCACGACGTCACGGCCGAGCTCCTTGGCCCGTTCGGCGGCGTAGGGGTACACGTCGGGCTGCCAGGTGACGGTGTCGTCCGTCTCGTCAAGGAAGTACTCGACCTCGCTCCGGCTGCGATAGCCGCGGCGAATGAAGAAGGTCTCGGGGCCGCCTACCGGCTGCGAGGACTCGGAGAGGGCCGGGGGCTGCGGGGCATCGGGGCCGGTCAGGGGCTGTGATGTGGTCGTGGTGTCCGCGTGCACAGTCAGACTCCTTGCTTGCTCGGGTGTGTGGTGCGGCAGAGGGCACACGGCCTGCTACGGCCGCGAGTTCGGCGCTCCCTCGGAGGGGGCCTGCTACTTCGGCCAGCAGGAGAACAGCGTGATCAGTCGCTCGACGAGCTCCTCGCGGATCACACGCCACTCCCGGTCTCCGGCGCGTCGCGCGGCGGAGGCGCGGTCGTACTCCGCCTGGCCGACCTCGGGCAGACACGCGTACATCTGGAGCAGGGCCGACCCGTCCTCGGAGGGTGCCGAGTCGGTGTCCGCTGCCAGCAGGGCCCTGATGTCCTCGGCGGGCATGGAGCCGTCGATTCCGGAGCCGGGGATGCTCTTGCTCATCTTCGGCAGGCCCCCGAGGCCCGGGATCATCTTGGTGTAGATGCCGGCCAGCCGATCTGCGGGCAGACCCCAGCGTTCCGCCCCGCGCCGGGCGAGGGCGACGTACTTGTGCTCGTCGACGCCCAGGGACACCAGCACGTGCCGTCCTTCGCGCAGCAAGTGCACGAAGTCAGCGGCCATCAGCAACGTGGCCTGCTTCATGCCGTAGTTGAGGTGGTCGAAGACGCCGTGGTTGCGGTAGAGCCCGGCGAGGTCCTCCTCGGCCCACTGGAAGTCGTCATCGTCCAGGTGGCGCGAGAGCAGGAACGCGGTGGCCATGACATCGGTCTCGCCCTCCTGCCGACGCAGTACACCGCGCCCTGGGTCGAAGCCGAGCCCAAGCGCGAACTCCTCGTACTGGTCGGCCAGGCGGCGCACCGCGTCCAGCGGCGTGCGACGCGCGTTGTAGGAGTCGAGGTCGCCGAGCACGATCTGCACGTCGAGTCCGCACTGCTGGAGCTTGACCGCGCGCAGCAGCTGGAAGAGGGTGCCGGCGTGCGGCGGGCCGCCGAGTCCGACGCCCGTGGTGACGATCGCCGGCTGACCCCCAGAGACGGCGTCCGCGAACTCCCGCGCACCGGTGTGGCACACCCACTTCGTGTGCAGGTCGCCGGGGCTCATCCCCGCGAGGGCGAAGTCGATGGTGCCGAGGCCAAGGTGCTCGTACTGGTGCTGGTCGATGACGCTCTCGTAGTACGCGGTGTCGAACTTCATGCGATCCCCTCCAACTGAGGCTGCTCTCGTAGGGCGAAGGCTCGGCGGACCAGCGGCTCAAAGCCGTCGGCCAGCAGGTCGCCGATCACGGCGTTGCGAGGTGCGGCGACGCTGCCGAGGTCCGCGGTGACCGTTCCGTCGGCGAGGACCCAGACGCGGAACGGGTATGGGTCCTCGGGCGCCCGCGTGGGCTGGGCGAAGATCTCCACTGGGGCGACGGCGCCGCGCACCCCGTCCACGGCCCGGACGAAGTCATCCCGCTCGAAGCCGTAGAGCTCCGCCTTGCCCGCGCTGGCACGGCCGATGGGCCTGTACTGGGAGATCAGCCAGTACTCGACCTCCGTGCGGTCAGCGATGCCGGTGACGAACTCCGCGAGCCGCGGCAGCTCCCGCACGGACGCGGCCGTGGTGAACGTGTTGAAGGCGAGTCGGCGCCGGTCGGCGACGAGGAACTCGACGTTGGACCGGAACCGTTCGAAGTAGCCCTGCCCGCGGAACCAGTCGGCCGAGTCCGCCTCCGGACCGTCGATGGCCAGGGAGTAGAGGGTCACGTGGTCGCGCACCCCCGCGTAACGGTCGCTCAGGAGCAGCCCGTTGGTGTGCAGATTGGTTTCGAAGCCGGCTTCCTGCGCGTGCCGGAGGGCGACCTCCAGGTGGTTGTCGTAGGGCATCACGGGGTCGCCGCCGGTGAACACGACCCGGTGGGCTTCGGACTCGGCGCGGACCTGGTCGATGACCCTCCGGACGGTGTCCGGGTCCGTCTTGACCCGGTTACGCTCCCGGTAGCAGAACCGGCACACACCCGGTGAGGCGCTGGTCGGTGCCAGGTCCCAGGCGTTGCAGTCGGTGTTGAGGACCAGGTGAACGATCGCGAGTTCGTCGTGCGTCAGCATGGGGCCTTCTCCTTGTTGCCAGGGCTGACCAGGAGGGCTGTCGGGGACACGGGTCGAAGGAGCGAGCGGAGCTTGTCCGGGGCACCGCCGGTGAGGCGTACGAACTGCTGCAGCGTGTCCAGACCCGCGCCGGCGTCGATGATCGTGAGTGCCGTGTCGATGCCGGATTGGACGGTGGGCACCGCCTCGGACATCACCATGAGCAAAGCCGCGTTGAGGGCGACCGCGTTCCGCGCCTGACTGGTGTCATGGCCTGCCAGTACGCGTATCGCGGCGGCGACGTTCTCCCGAGGGTCCTCGTGCTGGGTGACGGACATCAGGTCCTGCGGCATCGAGGACGCGCCCTTGCGCACCTCGTCGTTGAAGGTCAGGTCCTCGTCGCCAGCGTTGATGCGGCAGGCCCGCACGGTGCTTCCGGGGATCAGTTCGTCGACCTGGACCGCCTTGCCAAGGCTGGAGTTGATGACCGTCACGTCGGGCAGGCCGAGTCTGGAGAGCAGCCGGGCGGAAGCGCCGACCGCGGGGTGCGAGAGGCCGTACACGTAGGCGGGGCATGTGACCGGGCTGAGGAGGGCGGGGAACGCCAGACTGAGGGCGTGCACGGCCTGGAACCTGCCGCCGTAACGGCGGTCGAACTCGGGCACGCGGTTCTCGATGGAGAAGAACCCGAAGCCGGTCTCCGCCGTGATGTCGACCATCTCCTGGTGCGGCACCGTGTCGCTCGTCGCGCCCACGAGGTCGATGAAGTCGCGGGACCCGGTCTTCGACGACGCACTGCGCGATCCGAGCTTCGCGACGTGTGCTCCCCCGGTGGCCGCCACCAGCGCGGCGGCGGTACTGAGGTTGATCGTCTTGAAGGTCTTCTTCCCACTGCCTGTGTAGCCGACGAACCGCACACCTTCCGGCGGCTGATGGAAGTCCCAGCCGCTTCGGTCCAGGGCTGTCGCGGCCTGGACAGCTGCCTCGACCTCCTCCAGCCGTGGCCCCCGCAGGAGCAGTCCCGTCAGGACGCTTCCCAGCATCGCGTCGCGCGTGTGGCCCTCCGGTAAGGCGAGGATGCGCGTGATCCCGTCGTGGACGTCCTGGGGTGGAATGTTGGCCGGTGAGTTGATCTTGTGGGCCAGCAATGGCGTTGTGACCGCCATGGCGTGGGCTCCTTCCGTCACGTGTCGGATGTGAGCAGGACCTTGAAGGGGCGATGACGGGCTTCGTTGTCCAGGGCCGCCAGTCCCTGCGGCAGTTCGCCGAGGGGGAATCGATCTCGGGTCATCAGGGCGGCCCAATCGCCGCCCTTGGCGATCACGTCGATGGCGTCTTGAAAGTCGTCGTGGCCGTCCGCGCGGCAGTACGAGAAGGAGCCGCGCAGGGTGATCGAGCGACGGAAGACGTCCCGGAGGGGGACCGAGAGAACGACGCGGGGCGCGTAGGCGTTCTGGACGAGAACCGTTCCCCCGTCACGAACAGCCTTCAGCGCCTGGCGTATGGGGGCATCGCTGTGACCAGACGCGGCGTCCACGACGGCGTCGCACGCCGGCAGCTCGGCAGAGTGGAGAGTGATGTGCTGGTCGAGGACGTAGCGCAGTTGATGCGACCGCGAGGGTTCCCTGACCAGCATGTGCACGTCCCACCCCGCCTCTGCCGCGCAGATGGCCGTGCACACCGCAAGGACGCCGCCCCCGATGATGCCGAGCCGCCCCATAGGCATACGTAGCCCGCAGCGGACTCCGTGCAGGGCCACCGCCATGGGATCGGCGAGGACTCCGTGCGCGCGATCGTGCAGGTGGCGAAGCGGGACGATGCTGCCGCGGGGCGCCCGCACGCAGCTGGCGAGACCTCCGGGAAGATCCCACCCGATGCGTTGGAGTCGTGGGCAGAGGTGGACATGGCCACGGTCGCAGTAGTGGCACGAGCGGCAGGAGACCAGCGGGTCGATTGCGACCCAGTCACCTGTCTCCGTGTCGACACCGACGATCTCGTGCCCGGGGTACCACGGTTCCGGCAATCGCCCTTGCCACGGGTGATTGAGCTTCGCAACGTCGCTTCCGCACAATCCCGTGAAGCGCGTCTCGATGATCGTCGTGTCGCGTGCCGGGGACATGGCGACCGGAGCGGGGAGTCGGCAGAGGACTCCGTTCTCAACTGCCCACGCGTACGGGCCGGTCACCGCTGCCCCCATCTGTCCAGCAAGGTGGGGAGAGCTTCCACGTCGGGTATCGCCCTGCCGGACCAAGCGGTCTCGCCGAACGCGAGGCCACTCGGCCCGCCCCGACGCTCCACGCGCACGGCACGCATGCCGGCCCGCTCTGCGCCGGCAAGCTCGTCACCGCCGCCATCGCCGCAGTAGAGGGCCTGCTGCGGGGCAACGCCGAGGTCTCGGAGGACCGCGCGGAAGAGCAGACGGTCGGGCTTCACCGCACCCGCCCGGCAGCTGAACACGACAGCGTTGAAGTGTGGCGCGAGGTCGCTTGCGCTCCATGCTTCGGCGATGTCCGGGGACGCGTCGCTGAGGACGGCCAGCCTGGTGCCACCGCGCCGAAGCTGCTCCAGCGCCCGCAGGAGAGAGACATCGGCCTGGAGACGGACATGGGCGAGCCGGGCCAGGAGCACTTCCAGCTCATCCACACAGGCCGCAGAGGCGTCGCAGCGGGCGACGAGGTGAAGTGCCACCTCGGCGGTGGACGCCATCTGCCCGTCGTGCCTCGCCTGCCAACTGTCGGACAGCATCGACTCGGCGACCGCCGGGGATACGCGCAGGATCGCAGCGAACTGGGCAGCGGCAGCCCTGCGCTCGACCACACTCGGGGCTGCGACGAGCGTGCCGAATAGATCGAGTATCACTGCGGTCGCGCGTGGAGCCGGAGCAGCAGAACTCCGCTGGGGTGAAGGGCCAAGCAGTACGTCGCCCACTGGATGTGTGGCGGGCGCGGACAGGCTCGTCGACATGGAGGTGCACGTCGGCGGATAGCGCATGGTGAGGCTCCATCGGTAGATCGGTGATCTCGTGCAGAACCGAACTCTCTGGCTGGCTGGGCTGCGGCCAGATGACGCCTTCTCGGGCGTCCGACAGATGAAGAAGGAGGACTTGACTGTCACCAGGTGGAGGCCACGCTGGGTCGCCAGGGTTCGGTGATGCCGTCGGCGCGCTCACAGCCGTAGCCCTGACAGCAAGCTGGCGACCGACGCCGTGACGTCCTTCACGAACGGGCCGACGTTGCGGGTCCCGGCGAGATACAGACCGAAAACCGCGCACACAACGGCGTGACCCGCCTTGAGCCCACCTCCGCGGCACAAGAAGACGATCACGATGCCGAGGAGCAGCAGGACAGCAACATCGACAGCCACTACGGAACCCCCTCCGATCTCGGACGATTACTGGAGACCGAGGCGGGTACTGGGACGACCGCGTCGGTGTGACCATGACAGCGGCTCGGAGCTGTGCGGAGTATCACAAGCCGTTCCTGAAGCTGCTCATCAGCAGCTCATGGCCGGGCGACCTGACTTTTCAACATCCGCTTATACACGGGTTCATGACCGGCAGACTTAGGCTCCGGATCATGACCAGGGATGGGCAGGCGGTAGGTGCGGTGGGTAAGAGTCGCCCGGGGTGGCGCCCAGACAAGCTGAGACAACAACGCGAAGCTCACGGCCTGACGCTCGAAGGCGCGGGTGAGCAGTTGCGCGAGGTGGCCCGGGCCGCGGGGCTCACGGTGCCGGCCGCCAACTTTCAGACGCTGTGGCAGCACGAGCAGGGAGAGGTCTATCCCGGACCGCACTATCGTCGCGCGTACTGCCTTCTGTACCGCGCGACCGAGCCCGAGCTCGGCTTCCGTAACGCTCTGCCCGACGAGGCCACGAAGCTCAAGTTCACCGCGTCGAGCGAACCGCAGAACGGCGCCCACGTCCTGGCCGTGGAACGGGCGTTGCACCAGCTGGCGCCGAGCGCGGAGGACGCCGACGGTCTGGGCGTCCAGCAGCGAATCCTTGACGCCTGGAAGCGGCGTCACACCGGCGGTGATCCGAACCGGCCGACGCTGATGATGGTCGGCGGCTACGCGGGCAGCGGGAAGTCGGAGTTCGCCCGCTTCGTATCGCAACTCACTGGATGGCCCGTCCTCGACAAGGACCCGATCACGCGTCCGCTCGTCGAGCGCCTCCTTGTTGAAATGGGCAGCGAGCCCAACGACCGGCACACCGATCTCTACCGGGAGAAGGTCCGCCCGCTGGAGTACCAGTGCCTGCTGGAGACCGCGTATGCGAACGTCGACTGCGCGATCAGCACCGTCCTCTCCGCGCCCTTCATCGCCGAGACCACAGACCCTCGGTGGATGCGGCGCCTGATCAACCGCTGCGAAGCACGTGGCGTCACCGTCGCTGTCGTCTGGATTCAGTGCGACCTCGACACGATGCACGAGTACATCAGCTTCCGGTCCGCGGCCCGGGACAGCTGGAAACTCCAGAACTGGGACACGTACGCTGCTGGGATCGATCTTGAGCTGCGGCCCGTCGTGCCGCACCTGGTTGTCGACAACCGTCTCGGCTCCGCGATATCGCTCACGGACCAGGTGCGCCAGGTCTTCGGGACGGTGTTCCAATGAGGCAGGGCATCCTGCTGTACGGGCCGCCGGCGGCGGGCAAGGACACGATCACGGCGGCGCTCACCGAACTTGACGCGCGGTACGTGCCGTTCACCCGACTGAAGATCGGGACCGGGAAGACCAAGGGCTACCGGATGGGTACGTCGGAGCAGCTGACGGCCCTGGAGGCACGCGGCGATGTCATCTACCGCAATGACCGGTACGGCAACATCTACGTCGTCGACCGCCCCGGCCTCGACCAGGCCATGGAGGGCGGCAGGACCCCCGTCGTCCACCTCGGCCAGATGGCGGGGATGGAGCAGGTGACCGCCCTTTACCCGGCACACTGGGTGCGCGTTCTGCTGTGGTGCTCCAAGGAGACCACCGCTCGACGCTCACCACAGCGGGGTGACACCGACACGGCGGCCCGGCTGGCCGCGTGGGACGCCACTCAGGCCGATCTTGCGGCTCATCGGCAGGCTCAGTGGGAACTGCGCGTGGAAACGGACGTGACGGCACCCCATGAAACCGCACAGAGGATCGACGACATCGTCCGCACCACGCCACCTCGCCCCTGACGGCCAGGACGTCAGCGCCCCAGCGGATGCGACCTGCTCAACTCGGGTTGTCCGGGTCCCGCTCAAGGCGCAGAGCTTCCAGGGCCTCAGCGATATCCAGCCGCTCGTCTCTGTTCCCGTCCCACCGGGCAAGCGTCGCGGCAGCCGCGTGCATAAGGGAGTCCGGCAGCCCGGCGTCGGCGAGAAGGGCCGCCACGTCCTCAAGCTCTGGGCCCCAACGCCAGGCGCGGGCAGCGGTCTTCGGGATGTAGTCGGTCTCCACGAGGTAGCTGCGGGTGCGCTTGGCCGCGATCAGCAGCAGCTCGTCCGCGACCCCGTACGTGTCCGCCGCCCCGTAGGCCACGGCAGCCAGCACCCGGGAGACCTTCTGGTAGCTGGAATACGCGAGCTTGAGTGCGGAGGCTTTGCCGATGCTGTCGCCCAGGACGTGGGTCCGCACATCGGTGCCGGCGAAAAGTTCGGCGATCCGGTCGGCCTGCTCGACGGCGCCGGAAAGGTAGAGCGTCGGGGACTTGCCGCCCACCGGAGGCGATCCGACCACCGCGGCATCGATGACCGGCATCGGGGCCAGGCTGTCGGCGATATTCACCACGCGCGACGGCGAGATGGCGTTCGCGTCGACATAGATCGTGCCCGCTTCGGACATGCCGAGCTCGGCTACCTGGCCGGCGGTCTCCTCCGCTGCGGCGGGAGGGCATAGAGAGAGCAGCACATCGGAGCGGGAGACAAGCTCGGGCAGCGCCGCGGCTTCGAGGCCCGCGCGCTCGGCCCGGCGGCGGGTTGTATCGCTGCGTCCGTCGGGGCACCACAGCACGATGTGGCCTCTCGCGCGCAGCTGGGAGCCGAAGGCGGATCCCATACTGCCGGGGTGCAACAGCCCAATGGTGCTCGTCATGCCGCGGTCCTTGTGTGGTCGACGGAGTGCAAAAGCAGCAGGTCGATGGCGGCGCGTGCATGCGGCACCACGTGGTCCGGGCCGGGATCGTCCGGCGGCCAGGAACGGCCGTTGCCGATCCAGATGGTGCGCAGCCCTGCGGAGCGTCCGCCGCCGATGTCGTTGACCGGGTTGTCCCCGACCATCCAGCCACCGTCGCCCAGCACGGTGCCGCAGCGGGCCGCCGCCAGGGCGAAGTGCAGGGTCTCCGGTTTGCGCGCGTCGGCCTCCTCGGAGACGAAGACGCCGTCCACGCGTTCGGAGATACCGGTGGCCCGCAGCTTGGCGCGCTGGATATCCGCCGCACCGTTGGTCGCCACCCCCACCCGCCAGCCAGCCGCACGCAACTCCTCCAAGCCGTTGAGGACCTCGGCCTGGCACGACACCAAGGCCGCGATGTCGGTGCAGTACGCACGCCACAACTCCGCAGTCGACATGGGTAGCCGGTACCGAGTGCGGATCACGTCAAAGGTGGACGGATAGGCCCGCTCGGCCACCATGTCTAGGACGTTCGCCTGATCTTCGTCCCCCAGGCCGTGCTGGGCGGTGAACCCTGCGGTCCAGTCGGCGAGCGTTCCCCGCCGGTCCACGAGGGTGTTGTCGAGGTCGAAGAGAACCAGAGGCGGCTGCACATCCCGCACCCTAATGTGCGGCGGTCAGCTGTGTGCTCGGGGCTGCGGGGCGGGTCGAGTGACCCTTCCCGCTGCACTCTGCGCCGGGCATCGTTCCTTCACGCTGCCAAAGTGATCAATCTAGACCGATGGCGCCTACGGCTGCGCCGAGCCCAGGGCGGCATCCTTGTCCCGGCCGCCCCAGCCGAGGTGGGTGCGCCAGAGGAGGTGGACACCGTAGACGGCGAGCAGAGTTTCGGCGGACCAGTCCTCGGCCGGCGGCTCGGTGAGGACCAGGTAGAGACGGTCGGCGGGGGCGGCCAGGGTGTGGTTGATCTCGAGGAGGCGGGCGGCACCCGAGCGGAGGTCGGTGTAGGCGGAGTGACCGGCGCCGAGGATCTCGTATAGGAAGTCGCCATCTTCGGCCGTGCGGCTGACATCTACGACTTGGGATGACGTCGCCTGTTCGTCGGCCTCGAACAAGGCCGACATCAGGGCGTGGCGCACCGCTTCGTGCTTCTTGCACGTGCGGTCGGCGGCCGCGGTGGTCTCCAGCGTGTGCAGAAGATTCGTCGCGGACGGTGTCGTTACGGCGGTGTCCTCGGCGGATGCCATGGGCTCGGTTGCTTCCTGCTCGGGCTGCGGTGCGGAGGGTGTGGGTGTGGTCTCGGCTGTCGGCTCGGTCAAGGTGGTCATGCGGTGCTGAAGCGTCTCCCGGGCCTGGGCCAGAGAGGGGGACCAGTCCGTTCGCGCCAGGTTCTCGCGGAGACGACTCACGTCCAGGCTGTCGTCCTTGAGGGCGCGATTGGTTTCGGCGGCGAGGTCACGCAAGAGGTTCAGACGCTGTCTGTCGGGTGAGCCGAGCACTCGTCTTACGTCCACCCAGTCCGCCTGGTCGCGGCGGAGTACGCGGTTGGCCATGCCCTTGAGCTCGGAGAGCCGTTCACGGGCGTTCTCCGGTAGGGCGACGCCGTCGGCGGTCAGTTCGTCGAACACGCCGAGCGCCGCCAGGTAGCGCTCGGCCATCTTCGCCGAGATGGGCTGGCGTCCACGCTGGTCCGTCGTGAGCAGGCAGTGGTTCCTCTCCTGCGCGAAGACCCAGCAGTCCAGCTTCTCGCCGGGGCGGGGCGGAGTCGATCCGTGGCGGACGGTCAGGATCAGCGGGACCTTGACCGGCGGGGAGAGCGCTTTGACCTTGTAGCGGCCGCCTGTACCCCGGTCGAGGACGCGGACACGAATGTCGGTGCCGATCTCGGGGACGTCAGCGGCCGCCATCGACGGCTCGGTGGGGGTGGTTCCAGGCCCGGGAGTATCGGTGGTGTCCATGAGGGCATCCGGGAGCGGGGAGGTGTGCAGGACGGTCAGGCTCTGGGTGCTTCGGGTGAGGGCGACGTAGAGCTGGCGCAGCCCAGCCGGTCCGCGGTCGGCGATGGTGGCGGGTTCGACGACGAGGACGTGGTCGTACTCCATGCCCTTCGCGTGGGCGGCGGCGAGAACTGACACGGTGGCACGGTGCTCTTCGGTGAGGCCGGCGGTCTGGTCGAGATGACGATTGATTTCGTCGAGCCAGCCGGAGTCGTCGGGGACGATGACGGCCACTCGGCGCAGGGTGTGTCCGTCGCTGGTGCCGACGAGCCGGGTCGTCTGAGTGACGGTCTCGTCGAGCAGCGTCCAGGGTTCGGCTGCCAGGGTCCGGACGCTGTCGGCGCCCGCTTCGCGCACCGCCCGCGGGTAGGGGAGCGAGGGGGAGATCTTGCGAGCCAGAGGTGCGACGAACTCCATGATTTCCGCCGGTACGCGGTAACTGGTGTTCAGTTCGGCGACGTGCCAGTCGCCGTGGTCGGACAGCAGAGTGCCGAGGCGGTCCCAGTCGGCGTAGGCATGCGGACCCGTGGCCTGGGCGAGATCGCCGAGTACGGTCATGGAGCCGTTGACCGCGATGCGTCGGCGAAGTGAGCGTGCCTGCATGGGGGTCAGGTCCTGGGCCTCGTCGATGACGATGTGCCCGTAGCGTTGGGGAGTCTCTCCGGTGATGAGGTAGCGCAGCTCTTCCAGGCAGACGCGGTCGTCGAGGGTCCAGAGGTCGGCGTCCGCCGTGGCTGCCCTCGGACGGCGAAGGGCTGCCTGCTCCTCCGGGGCAAGGACGCCGTCGGCGCAGGTACGCAGGAGTTCGGGGGAGTCGTAGAGGCTTCGGAGGGCTTCCCTGTCACCGGGCGACTGCCAGACGCGTTCGATCAGCCGCTCGACCTGGCGGTTGCGTTCCAGGTCCCGGCGGATCGTGTCTCCTTGGCTGCGGCGTGGGGCCAGAGCAACGAGTTCCTGCAGCAGGCGGTCCACGAGCAGACTGCGGAAGCGGTTACGGCGCTCCCGGTAGGAGCCGTCGCCCTCGCGTGCCTCCTGGAGAAGGACGAGAACCTCGGAACGCGGGATACGCAGAGTGGTACTGCCAGCCGTGACCGCGAGTTCGGGCTTGGCGTCCTTGTACGAAGGCGTAGTGGTGAATTCGTCGATCGCGTCGGGGCGACACTCGTGTTCCACGCGTCGGCGCAGGACGGCGGCCATGCGGTCGTCGGACTTGACCAGTCGCGCGCGGGGGGTGTCAGTGCCGAGGACATCGCCGTCCCAGAGGCGGTTCACCTGAACCGCGTTGATGTTCCGGGTGCCGAGGGTCGGGAGGACCTGGCCGACGTAGTCGAGGAAGCGCTCGTGCGGGCCGATGACCAGGACGTCCTGCGCCTTGAAGTGGTCGTTGTTGACGAGCCACGTCACGCGGTGCAGACCGACGGCGGACTTTCCGGTGCCCGGGCCGCCCTGCACGACAAGGATGTCGGCGGGAGATCCGGTGACGAGATCCATCTGATCGCGGCGGATGGTCTCGACGATGTCCCGCATGCTGCCACTGCGGGAGCGCTGGAGCTCTCGCAGGAGGAAGTCATCGAGCGGCTGTTGTCTTTGCCGATGGAGCTGGGCGACATCGGACGGGGTGGGAGCTGGCGGGACCGCCGGCGTCTCGGACGCCACGACCTTGGAATCGTCCTGGACCCCCGCTTCGGGCTCGGTGCTATCGATGACAGACGGCGTGGCGGGAGAAACGGCGGAGATGTCATCGACGTACGCTTCGACGACGTTCTTCGCGCAGCGCAACTGTCTCCGCAGGAGCACTTCACCTGGCGCCTCGGGCAGGGCCTTCGCCCACTTCTCCGCCACCGGGGCGGTCCACAGCACTACGACGGTCTCGCGGGTCTCGACGTCGGAAACGGCTCGGCGGCCGACGTAGTACGTTTCCGACTCTTCGCCGGGCTGGACATCGACACGGCTGACGATCAGCGACGCGTCCCCGAGGCCGCCGTATTCCGCGGCCTTCGCCTCGGCATCCTTCTGGTTGGCGACGCTGTCCTTGCCGCTGGCGGATGCCGAGGCGACCGAGCCGCCGCTCAGTTCGGCCAGCCGCTTCTCGTAGCAGTCGTAGGCGCGGTCCACCGCCTTCTGCTCTACGGCGATGATCTCGTCGCGCATGGTGGTGCGCATGTACGTCCCCTCCCCCTGCGGCGCCCCGAGAGACGCCGCGCGCCGGGCATATGCCCGGCCCCCGGCAAAAGACTTATCAGACACATGGGCCAGCTGTGAATATCTGGTCAACGGGGCAATTCCCGTACCAGTTCGCCGACTTCCGCGCGCCACGCATGGACCTGGTCCTTGGTGGGTCCGATCTCGTACTGGTGGTAGTGGCACCCGAGGCAGAGGTGCGACCAGACGGCGTTGGCCCGGCGAGCGGTCGTCGCGGCGGTGTAGCAGCGCAGGCAGAGCATCTTCGCCCGCGCGTTGATACCGGCCAGTCCCGGCATCGCGGCGTCGAGCGTGCGGTCGACCGCGATCTCCAGGGCGGTCCGCAGCGCGAGGGAGGCTCCACGGTGCCGACCGGCCGCCGAGGCTTCGACGCTGGGGTCGGAGAGCAACTGGTCGGCTGTCAGCAGCAGCTCGTCGATCGAAGTACTTGCGGCGCCAGTCACTTTGCCACCTCCGTCTTGCGCACCTTCTGCGCGAGCTCGCTGATCTCGGTCACGAAGCGGTGCGCGTCGGCGATGCGGGTTCCCGTGGCGTGGGCACCGCTCTGACACTGCTTGAGGAGGTCCACCGCACGCGGGCCGCAACGGGTGCGGAGCTCCCGGTAGACATCGCCGGTGCGGCCGATGTCGCCGAAGAAGGCCAGCGCGGCCATCTTCATGAGCTTGTCCGCGTCGGCCACGGCGGACTGCAGATCGTGCTCGGAGCCCCCGGAGCGGAGGTGCTGGACCCAGGCCGCCTCGACGAAGGCGTTCTCCAGCGCGATCCGGCACAGTGCGGGGAGCACGTGGGTGCGGGCCGCCTCCGGAAGACTCTCGGTACTGGCGAGAGCCCTGGCATCCGCGATCGCCTGGCGGACCGGATCGGTCACCGCCTTGACGTTCACCTTGGACGCCTTGCCCCGCTCGACCTCGAACACCGTGACCGGCAGCTCCTGGGTCGTGAAAGCGCGCTGAAGCCGGGTGTCGTGGGTGAACACGACCACCTGCCGGTGCTCGCCGAGCTCGTGCAGGACCTGGGCGAGCCCGTTGACCTTGGCCGGGTCCATGGACTGCACGGGGTCATCGATGACGATGAAGCCGAACGGGCTGTCGGCGGTGGCCGCGCGGGGCAGGAACAAGGACAGCGCGAGAGAGTGCTGCTCTCCCTGGCTCATGACGCTCAGCGCCGAAGCCTCCTCCCCGTCGACGGTGACGCCCATGACAAGCTTGCGGACGTTGGCCCTTTCGCTGCCCTGGAGGCTCACCGACTGGAGGTCAATGTCGCTCTCCTGGCGAAGCTTCTCCCAGATGCGCTGGGAGTGGCCGGTGAAGCCCTCCATACGCCTCTCCCGCAGCTCCGCGGTGAGCGTCTTGACCCAGGTGCGGGCCTTCCTGACATGGCCGAGTCGGGGCTCGGCGTCCGCCGCGGTGCGGGCCTTCTCCGTCCAGTTCGCCAGGCGCGTGACGAGCTGACGCCACCGTTCGTCCCGCTTCGCCAGCTCCCGGACGGCGTTGTCCTTCACGGCGGCGCAGGCGTCGGCCAGGGTCAAGGCGGTGTCGTGGAAGCGCTGCACGAGCTGAGCCGGATCGCTGATCGCACGGCAGGCAAGCCATTCGTTCCAGGGATCGGTCAGGGCGGCCGGGATCCGCTGAGGCGTCTCGATGAGGTTCTGAGCCGCCCGTGCCGCCGACCGCAGTTCGCTGCGCGCGTCCTCGGCGGTCTTCGCCTCCTGCCGGAGCAGGGCGATCTGGGTACCGGCGTCGGCGGCCCACGCGGCGTCGAGGACCCGTTCCGTGCCGCAGACCGGGCAGGACCCTTCGTCGGGATGACGGTTGCTGTGGGCCAGGGCCTTCTCCAGCAGGCCGGCGCGCTGCAACGCGTCCTCGGCCCCACTCAGACGCACGTCCTCGACTCCGGCGAGTGCCTCGCGCAGCCGGTCCACCGCTGCTCCGACCTGCTCCAGGTCAGGTCCCCGCATGTCGACCGCGGCACGCAGTTCGGCGAGGAGACCGTCATCGTCGGAGGGCAGGCCCGCCACGAGTCCGTCCAGCGCCTCGAAGTCAGGCCGGCCCTTCGTCTCAATGGCGACGAGCGCCTGGACCGCACGCTCGTCGTCCTCGAGTGCGTACAGCGCGGCCGTGATTTCCGGCAGCTCGTTCTTCGCCGCCTTGACCGCGTCGCCCAGCGCCTTCTCCTGCAGCCCAAGGTGGTTGTACGCGGCGCTCAGGTGCCCGAGTCCGAGGATCGTGGCGATGGAGTCATACATCTGGGAGGGCTTGCCGCTGATCATGCGGCCGAGGTCTACGTACGACAGAAAGGGACGGTAGTCCGTCAGGGCCTGCTTCCACGCCGCCTGGTCGAGGGGGACTGCGCCGTGTCCCGGACGCCGGAACGTGCCCACGCAGTCCGTGATGTCGTGGCCGGTCCAGGCGCGAGTGAGCGTGCTCCGGCCGGAGTCGCCCTCGACGGCGAGCTTGACCTCGATCTCCGTCTTGGCCCCGTCGTGAAGGTTGCGCCAGTTGCTGGTGCGCGTCGCGTCCTGCCCGAGCCAACGCATGTTCGTGCCGGTGAACGCTGTCTCGATGGCTTCGGCGATGCTGGACTTCCCCGAGCCGTTGCGGCCCACGACGAGCGTGACACCCGGGCGGGGGCTGAGGTTCAGCCAGGCCCGGGGGCCGATGCCGCGGAAACCTTCCACAGAGACGGAGCCGAGGAAGATCCGTCCCATGGGCGAGTTCCCCGGGGTCTGCGCGCAGCCGAGTGCCTCGGTCAGGAGTGCCTTCACGGGTTCGGCGAGGGGCGCGGCAGCCAGAAGTGTCTCCACCAGGTCCGCGAGCGGCACGGACTCGGCGGCAGGGGCCTGTGGGGCGAGGGGCGCGGAAGGTGACGCGGCAGGCTCGTTCTGTTCCGAACTGGTCATGGGAGTGCTCCTTGATCCGGTACTTGACTGGGAGGTGGCGCAACAGCTGTGCTGCGGGGGCGTCGGGTTATCCGCGTGTGTCGGTTTCGATGAGCTCGGCACCCAGAGATGTCGGAGATGGCGAAGTCGACAGGGGCGGCGGTCGGTCGCCGATGGCGTGCGCGCGTCGCACATGCGCCAGTGGGCGGTTCCCCGTCAGCGGTCAGCCACCGAGGGTGTACTCGAGGCCGTCTGTTCGAAGGGCGGCCTCCGTCCGCGTGAGAGCGCCGTGACGGGACACCTCTCAGGCGGCCGGGGAGGGAGACTCCTCGACGTCAGCCGACCTTCTGCCAGTCCTGGCAGCCGCTGGTCTTGAAGTACTCGCCCTTGTTGACGGTGACGCGGCCCTGCCCCTGGATGTTGTCGTTGGCGATGATCGCGTCGAACTCGCCGGAGGCGTTCTTGAGGCGTGCCCAGTAGCAGTTAGGGATGATGCTGTCCTTCTCCGGGCCAGAGGTCCGGTAGGTGCCGGCCTGGATGTCCTCGCCCACGAGGTACTGGCCTTCGCCCGAGAAGCTGCTCGGGGGGCCGGACTTCTTCACCGGCTTCGGCTTGGCGGTGACCGTCGCCTTGACCGTCTCGGTGACAGTCACGGCCGGCTTCGGTTCGCCCGCGGCGGCCTTGGTGACCGTGACGGCCGGGGCGGGACCCGAGGAGCCCGCCGTAGCGCCGGACTCTCGGCCGCCACCGATCGCGGCACCGAAGATCAGCGCGACGAGCGCCGTCGCGCCGTGGGTGAGCCAGACCTTGCGCCGCGAGGGCGTGCGCCCGGCGGGCGGCAGGCCCGGCACGGGCGGCTGGGTGAACGTGTGCAGCGTCGGCTGCGGAGGCACCGTTGCCCAGCCGGGGCCGGCGCCCATGCCTTCCGACGGCTGGTGGGCGGGCGGCATCGAGGACATGTCAGCCATGGGGAGACCTCCGGATCGCGACTGCGGCGAGCACCGGGTGTCGGTGCGCCGAACGAGCACCAGAGTGAGACCGGCAGGCTCGAAAATCCGTTGGAGATGCTGATAACCGGGGTTATCAGCTTTCCTCTCCTGCCCTTTTCCCCTTCGCTGTAGGGTTCTGCCTGCCTCGGGGTCCGCTGATCGGCCGGCGAGGATGCCTGAACAGGACCGGTACGGAAGGGGGAGTGGAGCGAGTGACCAGCACACGCGAAGGGGCCGTGTCGCCCATCGTGCCCGAGCCGTCGGCCTGGCGGATCACATATGCGGAAATCGCCACCCTCGCCCAGGTGCGTCGGCCCGTCCCCACCACCTGGAGCCGCAGGCACCCCGACTTTCCCGCTCCCGTAGCCCACGAAGAAGGGCGACCCCTGTTCGACGCCCGCGCGGTCGTCGACTGGCTGACGACGACGGGTCGCGGCAACGCCGAACCCCGCCGCCTGCAGGCCGAACTGGCCCTGTACACCCTCGCCGCCTGGCGGACGCCTGCCCTTTCCGCCTCCGTCCTGGTGGGGGCACTGACCGCGCTGATCTGCCTGCGCCAACAACTTGACGTTCCTCTCTCGGGCCAGAGCTGGGACGCGGTCCTCACCCAGGCCGACGAGCTCGATCCCGAGGACACACACATGTCGGCCGAGTTGAAGGCCGTCCCGGAGTCGGACCGCCTCGGTCCCGAGCTAGCCGCGTTGGCCGACGAGCTGACCGAGGCCGCCTACACCCCCGCCGAGGCTTTCGACTGGGTCCTGGAGGCCCGCCGCCGCCTCGGCTCCCATGAACTGGCCGCCGACGAGCCCACCCCGGCCGTGGTACGCGCCCTCGCTGCCCTGTCCGGTGTCGACACCCTCGACGAAGGCTCCGTCGTCGCCACCCCGCACGCGCGCTCCGGCGACCTGCTCGCCGCCCTGCACGCCCGGGCCGCCGAGGACTCCGGCCACACCTACCTTGCCGCCGACTCCGACCCGGTGCGGGCCCGCCTGGTCCGCCGCCGGATGCTCGTCCGAGGCGTGAACGAGTTCGACCTCGGCGTCACCGAAGGGGAGGACCTGCCCGTCGACGACTGGGGATATCCCCATCTGCTGGTCTCCGTCCTCCCCTACGAGTCGGGGGAGAACCGCAGCCCACAGGTCGTCCTGGAACAGGTACAGGCACTCACCGATTACCTCGACGAAGGCTCGACAGCCGTCGTTCTCGGCCCCGCCGACGTGCTCGTACGCCCGTTCCCCCGGCACAGCGAGGCCGACCGTCTGCGCCGGTCCTTCCTCCGGGACGGTTTACTCAAGGCCGCGGTGAGCCTGCCCGACGGCGCGTTCCCCTACCGTCCCGGCTACCGCACCGCCCTCTGGGTGCTGGCCCGCACCTCGGCGGAACACCGCACGGGCCTGGTCCTCCTCGCCGATTACTCTGCGCAGCCGCTCACCGACACGGTCCTTGACGTGCTCGCCGAGGACATCGCCATCTGGCGCGCCGCCCCCTGGCGCGGCGACCGCCGCCACGAACCCCGCCACGCGGTGATCGTTCCCGCGAAGGACCTCGATGACCGGCCGGGCGCTGCCTTCACCACCCAGCACCGCCCGCCCATGGCCCGCTACACCCGGGGCGTCATCGAGCGTCCGGTCCGCATCAGCGCCCTGGAGCAGCGCCTGACGGAGCTGCACGAGCAAGCCCGGCAGCGCGCCGACCTGCGCACGGCACTGAGCGCCCAGGTCGTGCTGCGCCCCGACGACCAGCCCGTGCGGCGCACCACCGTCCGCCGGCTCCTCGACGACCGGCGCCTGCGCCGACGCCCCGGGCACCGTTTCGCCGACGAACACCTCACGGAAGACGGCCACTACACCGTGCTCACCCCCGACGAGGTCCTCGGCATCGCACGCCCGGGCGAACGCCGCATCGACCGCGGAGTCCTCCTCACCGGCTACGAACACGCCCTGTTCACCGAGCCGGGCGACATCGTCGTCACTACGAGCCCCCGCTTCGGCACCTACGTCGACGAAGCGGGCCTGTCGCTGGTGGCTGCCCCGGCCCGTATCCTCCGCGTCCACCCCGACGCCGACCCGCCGGTGCTGCCACGGGTACTCGCAGCACTGCTGCGGGCGGCCGCCGTCGAGTACGCGCGTACCAGTGGCGCGGTGCGGGCCTCGCGCGGCATTGAAGACCTCCTCATCCCCGACCTGAGCCGGCTCGAAGCCGAGCGCTTCGAGGCCGTGCTCACGGAGATCGAGACCCGCGCGCGCCTCCTGCGGGAGCAGTCCGACGCTCTCGACGACCTGATCCGCCTCACCGCCGCCGGTATCGCCGACGGCACGCTCACCCTCCAGAACCTCCCCGGAACCGACGACTGAAGGAGACGGTCTGCCCTATGGCTACCGCTGCGAAGAAGCCCACCGATCAGGCGGAGTTGTTCAGCGCCTCCACCGCCAAGGAGATCCAGGCGATCCTTTGGAAGGCTGCTGACAAGCTGCGTGGCTCCATCGACGCCGCGCAGTACAAGGAGTTCGTCCTTGGTCTGATCTTCCTGAAGTACGTCTCCGATGCCTTCGACGAGCGTCGCTCCGAGCTCGCCGCGGAACTTGCCGATGACGGCATCACCGAGGACCGGATGGACGACTTCCTGGAGGACCGGGACGAGTACACCGGTGCCCACGTCTTCTGGGTGCCGGAGACCGCCCGTTGGACGTGGATCGCCACCCACGCCAAGAGCCAGGGCGTCGGCAAGCTCCTCGACGACGCGATGGACGCCGTCATGCGCGAGAACGCCTCGCTCACGGGCGTCCTGCCAAAGATCTTCAACCGCGACAACGTGGACCAGAAGCGCCTCGGCGAACTCGTCGACCTCATCAGCGACGCCCGCTTCGGCGGCAGCGGCGACAAGCCCGCGCAGGACGTACTGGGCGAGGTGTACGAGTACTTCCTCGGCAACTTCGCGCGGGCCGAGGGCAAGCGGGCCGGGGAGTTCTATACACCTCAGTCTGTTGTCCGACTGATTGTCGAGATCCTGGAGCCTTACGAGGGGCGCGTGTACGACCCGGCTTGCGGCTCAGGTGGCATGTTCGTCCAAGCGACCAAGTTCATCGAGGCGCACCAAGGGCGCGGCCACAAGGCCGACATTGCCGTTTACGGGCAGGAGCTCAACGAACGTACATGGCGCCTGGCCAAGATGAACCTCGCCATCCACGGCATCGACGGCAACCTCGCCGCCCGTTGGGGCGACACCTTCGCCGACGACAAGCACCCCGACCTCAAGGCCGACTTCGTCATGGCCAACCCGCCCTTCAATATCAAGGAGTGGGCGAGGGACGAGAACGACCCGAGGTGGCGGTACGGCGTCCCGCCGAAGAACAACGCTAACTACGCATGGCTCCAGCACATGATCTCCAAGCTGGGGGAGAGGGGGACGGCCGGCATCGTCCTGGCGAATGGGTCGATGAGCACGCAGTCCAGCGGCGAGGGCGAGATCCGGCAGGCGCTGGTCGAGGCCGACCTGGTGGCGTGCATGGTGGCCATGCCGTCGCAGTTGTTCCGTACGGCACAGATCCCGGCCTGCCTGTGGTTCCTGGCCAAGGACAAGACGCCCCAGGGCGAGAAGCGCCTGGGCGACCGGCGAGGCGAGATCCTGTTCATCGACGCCCGGAACATGGGCGAGATGGTGGACAGGACGGAGCGGTTCCTGACAGAGGCCGACCTCGCGAAGATCGCCGGTACGTATCACGCATGGCGGGGGACGGCGTCGGCGCGGAAGGCTGGGCTGACGTACGCGGATGAGGCGGGGTTCTGCTTCTCGGCCGACCTGGACACTATCCGTCAGCATGGGTACGTGCTGACGCCGGGGCGGTACGTAGGGGCAGTCGAGGCAGAGGAGGAGGACGCGGAGGCCGTGGCGGCACGGATCTCCACGCTGACGAAGGAGCTGTTCGGGTTGTTCGAGCAGTCGGCGGAGCTTGAGGAGACGGTCCGGGAGCAGTTGGGGGCCCTCCATGGCTAGGACCACTACAACTACGGGGGGACGCGCCGCCACAACAGGGATCATCCCTGGTAAGTGGGCATTGAGCGTCGGTAAACCTAGCATTCCGGCACCTTCTGGCTTCATGTGGACTCTGTTGTCAGACATGGCTCGTCTGGAGAGCGGTCACACTCCAAGCCGTCGGCACGCCGAGTACTGGGATGGCGACGTTCCATGGATCGGCATCAAGGATGCGACCGGAAATCATGGGCGAGTCATTGCATCCACCCTGCAAACCATCACTCAGGCTGGCCTGGACAACTCATCCGCCCGATTGCTTCCGGCCGGTACTGTCTGCTTGTCTCGAACGGCATCGGTGGGCTATGTGGTCACCATGGGTGTTCCAATGGCGACGAGCCAGGATTTCATCAACTGGGTGTGCGGGCCGCAGATCTCATCTCGCTACCTCCACTACATTCTGGTGATGGAGCAGGACTCCGTCCGGCGGTTCGCACACGGAACGACCCACCAGACTGTTTACTACCCCGAGGCCAAAGCCTTCCATGTGTGCATCCCCAGCCGCGGAGAGCAGGATCGGATCGTCTCCCTGCTCGGATCTTTGGATGACAAGATCGCCGTCAACGACCGCATCGCTGCCACGACCGTCGAGTTGGCCGACGCACAGTTCACCCGAGCGGTCAGCGGACTGGAGGTCGGCCAGGAGACCTTCGGATCCGTTGCTTCCGTCTCCGGTGGCGGCACTCCGAGCACCACGGTAGATGAATACTGGGGCGGCGAAGTGCATTGGACAACGCCGTCCGACGTGACAGCTCTCCCGTCCCCGTATCTATTCGAGACCAGCCGAAGAATTTCGGAGCTCGGTCTCGAAAACTGTGCCTCTCAGCTCTACCCCCCGCAATCGATCTTCATGACCTCGCGTGCCACGATTGGTGCCTTTGCTCTGCCGCAAGTACCTGCGGCTGTGAACCAGGGGTTCATCGTGGTGCTCCCGCCGAACGAGGGCATGCGGTGGTGGCTCCTGCATGAGATGCGCTCCCGAGTGGACGAAATGATCAGTCTTGCAAATGGCTCCACCTTCCTTGAGCTCAGTCGCAAGAACTTCAAAGCCATGCAGATCCGGCTACCTGACACGGTGCAAGTCGAAGAATTCGCTCGGATGGTTGCGCCCTTGCACGCCGCTGCCGCTCAGGCTGCCAAGGAGAACCGTGCACTCGCCACGCTCCGAGACACCCTCCTCCCCCAGCTCATGTCCGGCCGCCTTCGCGTCAAAGACGCCGAGAAGATTGTCGAGGACCACACATGACGCACGATGATGAGAGCGGAAGCAGAAGAAGCCAGAACCGCCGCCCCCTGGAAGCCGACTGGGAAATCCTCGCCCTCGACGAGCTCGCCGAGCTGGCCTGGCTGCCGGCCGCCGGGAACGAGTTCGCCCCCGGTTCCGGGCACCGTAAGTCCTGGGACGACCTGATCCTCTACCCCGACCTGCATGAGGCGATCGAGCGGCTCAACCCCGAGCTGCCCCCGGATGCCGTACGCGACGCCGTCGCCGCCGCGGCGACCCCGGAGTCGCAGGACACGTACGAGGAGAACCGCACCGCCCACGGCTACCTGACGACCGGCATCCGTTCCGTCGTCTACACCGACGCCTACGGTGCCGAGCACAACCCGACCATCCGCCTCGTCGACCTGGCGGACCCGGACGGGAACACTTATCGCGCGCTGAACCAGGTCACCGTCGTCGACGGCGAGAAGCGGCGCCGCTTCGACATCGTCCTGTACGTCAACGGACTCCCGCTCGCCGTGCTGGAGTTGAAACGCGCTGGCGATGAGTACGCCACGCTTCAGGACGCGCACTCGCAGGTCTCCCGATACGTGAAGGAGTTCCCTACCGCCTTCCGCTACAACGCGGTGGTGCTGCTCTCCGACGGGATCACGGCGAAGTACGGCACGCCCTTCACTCCGTACGAGCACTTCGCGCCGTGGAACACGGACGAGACAGGGGCCCGCGTCGACCCGTTCACCGCGGACGGCGACGGAGTGGCCGACTCGGGCCAGAACCTGGCGCTGCACGGGCTGTTCGCCCAGCCTCGCTTCCTCTCCCTCTGCCGGTCCTTCATCAACTTCGTGCCATCCAAGCGGATGAAGCGCATCGCGAAGCCGCACCAGTACTTCGCGGTGACCCGGGCCGCGGAGAAGGTACGTGAAGCGGCAGCCGGAGACGGGAAAGCCGGTGTCGTCTGGCACACGCAGGGCTCGGGCAAGTCCGAGGAGATGGTGCTCACCACGGCGATGGTGATGAGCGACCCGGCCCTGCTTAACCCGACCGTGGTCGTCATCACCGACCGTAACGACCTCGACGACCAGCTGTACTCCACCTTCCTGGAGAGTGAGATCCTCCCGGGGACGCCTCTCCAGGTTGCGACCCGGGCCAAGTTGCGGGAGGAGCTCGCGGCCAAGCGGACCGGCGGCATCCTCTTCACCACCCTGCAGAAGTTCGGTAAGACCAAGGAAGAGAAGGAGTCGGGGGCCGACCACCCGCTGCTCTCCGACCGGCGCAACATCGTGGTCGTCGTCGACGAAGCCCACCGCAGCCACTACGACAACCTCGACGGCTACGCCCGTCACCTCCGCGACGCCCTCCCGCACGCCACGCTCCTCGCCTTCACCGGGACGCCGATCTCCGAGGCCGACCGCAACACCCGCCAGGTCTTCGGCGGCTACATCGACATCTACGACCTCAAGAGGGCCGCTGACGACGGCGCGACGGTCAAGGTCTTCCACGAGGGCCGGGTCATCAAGCTCGTCCTCGGCAAGGACGTCGACCCGACGAAGATCGACGAGGAGGCCGACCGCATCACCGACGGTCTCGACGACACCGAACGTCGCCGGGTCGAGACGGCCGTCGCCACGATGAATGCCATGTACGGCTTGCCGGCCCGTGTCAGGGATCTCGCCGAGGACCTAGTGGCGCACTGGGAGGAGCGGCGAGAGCGGATGGAGCCGTTCGTCGGCGTCTCCGAGAAGGGCGGGGCAGCCGGCAAGGCGATGGTCGTCTGCGCGACCCGTGAGATCTGCGTCAAGGTTTACGACGCCCTCCGCGAGCTGCGGCCGGACTGGCACAGCGACGAGCCCGCCAAGGGCGCGATGAAGATCGTCTTCTCCTCGAACTCCCGCAAGGACGAGGACCACCTGCTCGACCACGCGCTGCCCGACGGGCAGCGCAAGGCGGTCATCAACCGGGCCAAGGACCCCGACGACGAGCTGGAGCTGCTCATCGTCAACAACATGCTGCTGACCGGCTTCGACGCCCCGCCGGTCCACACCATGTACCTGGACCGTCCGCTCAAGGGCGCCAACCTGATGCAGGCCCTCGCCCGGGTCAACCGCCGCTTCCGCGGCAAGGAGGACGGTCTACTTGTCGGCTACGCGCCGCTGACGGAGAACCTGCAGAAGGCGATCGCCGAGTACACAGACGCCGACCAGGAGGACCGCACCCTCGGCCAGGACCTCGACCGCGCACTGGACGAGCTGCGCAACGAGTACGACATCCTCAGCGACATCCTGCGCGGCTTCAATTGGCGTGCGCGTCTTGAACAGCCGACAGCGAAGGCGTTCGTCAACGCCGCTGGCGGGGCCGCCGAGTACCTCCGGAACCCGCGTACCCCCGGCAACGACCCGGAGAAGCTCGACGACCCGCGCCAGACCGTCGGCCGGCGTTTCCGCGACCACTCCCACCGCCTGGAGCGCTTCTACGCGCTGTCCGCCAGTGCCACGAACATCGGTGAGCGTTTCCCGGATCACCCGACCTGGCGCCGAGACATCCAGTTCTTCGTCGAGGTCCGTGCCTATATGGCCAAGCTCGACGCGGCGGACCGCGAAGCCCGCGGCCTACCGGTAGCTCGCGATGTCGAGCTGTACCTCGCCCAGCTGACCTCGTCCGTGGTCGAGACCGGCGGGATATCGGACCTGTTCGCCGAGGCCGGCCTGGAGATGGCCGACCTGACGCACCTCAATGACGCGCTCGTCGCCAAGCTCCAGGGCAGCGACACTCCCCACCTCGCGGCGGAGGCACTGCGGCGGCTCATCGAGCAGAAGATGCGCGAGGTCACGCGTCACAACATCGTCCGCCGCACGGCCTTCTCGGACCGCCTGCAGGACCTCATGATCCGGTACACGCGGCAGCAGTACACGAGCGCCGAACTCATCGCCAAGCTCGTCGAGATGGCCAAGGAAGTGGTCGAAGACGCCAGGCGCGGCGAGAAGTTCGAGCCGCCGCTGAACTGGCGTGAGCTCGCCTTCTACGACGCCGTCGCAGAGCACGACTCGGCTCAGGAGCTCATGGGCGACGAGGTTCTGGCGAGCATCGCCCGTGACCTCGTCGCGGAGGTCCAGAAGAAGCTCAAGCCGGACTGGATCGCCCGCGAGCCGGTCCGTGCCGGGCTCCGCAGCGCCATCAAGCGCCTGCTGGCCCGCCACGGCTACCCGCCAGACCGCCGTGCGGAGGCGGTGAAGCTGGTCCTGAAGCAGATGGAGCACTTCGCCGACGAGTGGGCCACCACCGGTATGCCGGACAGCTGAGCCCGCGCGGCCACGTCGGCGCAAGAGCAGTGCACCCGCCCCGACCGGGTCGGGGCCGAGGTCTCCCGCCTTCGGAAGACCTCGGCCGCGGCCCGGCGATCACTCTGCGAACCCCGACCACCTTCGACGGCGAGAAGCCACTTCAGGAGCGGACCATGGACAACGAGATTCAGCTGATCAGCGACGGGGATGGGCTGACAGTCATCGGGAGCGCGAAGGATGTCGAAATCTTCCTAGCTTCGGAGGGACTGCCGTCCAAGAGCCTCGGACCGCGATGGTACAAGTCCGTCATCGCTACGGGTGCTGCAGTCGCAGAGGCAGGATCGGAGTTCGTCGCCAACTCCGCTCACTGGGTGAAGCTGACCCCGAAGTCGGCGCTGCTTCTGAAGAAGTACGGCCTGAGGGAGAGAGCGAAGACGGGGCTCAGCACGGGTGTGCTGAAGGGGCAGAAGGGTCAGATCAAGGGATTCCTCGAGTTCGCGCAGGCGCCCCGATCGCTCCTGTCCAACCCGGCGACTCTTGCCAACGCCGGGAAGTTCATGGCGCAGGTTGCGATGCAACAGACCATGGACGAGATCACTGACTATCTCGCCGCGATCGATAAGAAGGTCGACGACGTACTGCGTGCCCAGAAGGACGCTGTGTTGGCCCGCATGATCGGAGTGGGCTTCGTGATCGAGGAAGCCATGACCATCCGAGAGAAGCGGGGCAGGGTCGACGAGGTCACCTGGTCGAAGGTGCACGCCGCGCCGGCGACGATCGCGGAGACGCAGGCGTATGCGCTGCGTCAACTCGACGCGCTCGCGGAGAACATGGAGCGCCAGACCAAGATCGGCGATCTCGCCACGATGGTCAAGGAGGCTGAGGTCATCGTTCGAGAATGGCTCGCCGTTTTGGCTCGCTGTTTCCAGTTGCAGGACGCGATCGCCGTACTGGAACTCGACAGGGTGCTGGACGCGTCCCCCGATGAGCTCAACGGGCATCGCCTCGGCCTGAAGGCCGCCCGGCAGGACCGGCTGGAGCACATCTCGCGGAGCACCGAAACTCTGCTGGCCAGGATGAACGCCGCTGCTGGCGTGGCCAACGCCAAGGTGTTGCTGCACCCGACCACGTCCCCGGCTGTGGTCCAGTCGAGCAACCAGGTCGCGACTGGCGTCCATGACTTTCACGTGCGGCTCGGAATCGAGTCCGGTGGCGACTCATCTGAGGCGAGGCGATGGGCGGAAGCTGCCCTGGAGGTGAGGGACAAAGCGTTGGAAACAGGAGTAAAAGGTGTTGGTGCTGCCCGAAGCCTTGGCAACGAGACCCTCGACCGGGCCAACTCGGTGAAGAACAAGCTCTCCAGCGGTATCGCCGAGCGAGCGCGTCGTCTGCGCGGGAACGACGAGCAAGGCGACAAGAAGACTGAGTGAGCGCCGACCATCCCGGTATGCCGGACGACTGACGCACCCTCCTGCCGGCTCTGCACCAGAAGGATTGCCGTCCGGCCCCGAGCCGGGTGGTCGTCATGGCTTCCCGCCACGTCGGGTATGCGGCGGGAAGCGTCGCTCGTCTACCGTGGCCAGTAGGACGGCGGTGACACGGACGGGTCCACACGCTCGAAACGGTGCTTGCTCACCGGGTTCAAGCCCTTGATGTGAATCAGCTGCTGGGTGTCTGCTTCGCTGAGCTCACCGACGATCAGGGGCATGGCCGCTACCACCGCACCCATGGCCAGGCCCAGACCGGCCATGCCCCTGTGCGCCTGGCTGAAGCGGATGTGGTGCATGCCCGACTTCTTGATGGCCTCCGTCTCCGACGGATCCTCCAGCTGTCGGGCATCCCTGGTCAGGAAGATGTCGAAGCCCTTTCTCGCGGCATCGGGGAGAAGCGCGAGATCCTTCTTGCCCGCCCACTTGATCTCGCTGACGTGCTTGACCTCATGTCCGGGCAGGATCCGTCTGAGTATCTCCAGCACCTGTACGGGGACGTTCTCGTCGATGAGGATCCGCATCAGGCAGCGCGCGCTCCCGTGCTGTAACTGTCCACGTAGAGCGCGAAGGAAGCAGCGTCACGCGCTGCGTCAGCGGTGACGCCGGGGTAGTAGTCGGCGATCTCCTCCGGCGGGATGCCGTCCTCGATCAGCTCCGCGACGGTGTCGAAGGGGATCCTCGTGCCCGTGATCACGGGCTGTCCGCCCTGGGTCTCGGGGTCGACAGTGACGTGCTGCTTCGGCTGGAGCAGGTGGGGGACGACGACGCCGGCTCTGGGAGCGAACTCCTGCAGGATGTCGGCCATGGTGGCGACCACTCGTTGGCCAGGGCGTTTGACCAGATCGGTGCCATGGTCATCGTGGCCGGCGAGGACGATGGAGTCGCCCTCGGCCACCAGGGAGTAGCTGGACAGGTGCTCGACCTCCCCGATCTTCCTCAGGGTGGCCAGGGCTGCGCGGATCTTCTGGAGCGACACGTCCTGGCGGAGGTGGGCGAATGCCCGCAGCGCGAGTACGTCACGGAAGGAGTAGAGGGCCGGCCTGGCCGCCAGCTCGGGTTGGAGGATCGGCCCGTTGCCACGATCCTGCCGCCACGTGCGCAGTTGTCCGACCGTCGCTCCCGAGAGGGCGGCAGCCATGCGGGTCGAGTACGCCATCTGCTGCCTCCCATCCCGGTCGCGTGCTGTGGGGTGCCATCATCCCAGTTCTCCGAGCCGGAAGGCTACAGAACGACGATGGCCCAGATGTTCCAGATCCTCTGCGGCGAAGCGGTGAAACGACCAGCGTGCGTGAGCCGTGCGTGAGCGGACAGGGTGGCACGGGTCGGACAGGACGAGCACGTGCCTCTCGGTCGCACGCCGCTGACCAGCGAAAACAGGATCCAGTGCTACGGCGCGGCATCCATCGTCACGATCTTGCAGACCCTCGTAATGCGTAGGTCTCGGGTTCGAATCCCGAAAGCGGCTCCACTGAAGACCAGGTCTGTTAACCCATGACCTGGTCTTCTGTCGTTCCCTTGATCGACTTTTGGTCTCAACCACTTGTCGTTCGAGCTCTGAAACGGCCAGATGGGTCCGAACCTGGGTCCAACATGGGTGAGGGGTCTTCCCGTCCGAGAGGCCACCCTTGGGTCAACGGCGCACGTGGTGCCGCTCGTCACGAAAGGTGGCCCCTCGCAGTTTCACCGGCCGGGAAGAGGGCTCGGCCGGCCCGGGTTCAGGAGACGGTGGACGTCAGGTACGTCAGGTACACCCCTCCCTTGCAGTCGGACATCTTCCGCAGGGTCCAGCGGCCCCGGACGGTCGTGGAGGAGAAGTTCGACTCGGCGTCGTCCTCCTCCACTTCTCCCTCCCCGGGGATGTAGCCGGCCTTGGGGAGCTGCTTGTGCAGGAATGCCAGGGTGGTGTCGAAGCCGCCCCGTACGACGGTGGCGACGACGAGCCGGCCGCCGGTGCGGTGCTCCACCGAGGTCACGACCGCGCCGTCGGGCACCGGCAGGTTCTCCGGGAAGCCTTTGGGGAGCGGCAGTGAGACGGCGGTGGGACAGCCGCCCGGCGCGGCGCCGGCCGCATTCCCGGCCGGCGGATCGCTTGCCCGCTCCGCCGCGTACGGTGTCGCCTCCGGGCGCTCGGCGTGCTTGTCCGCCGCCGAGCATCCGGTGACCGCGGCCAGGCTGAGGACCGCGCCTGCCAGTACGGCAGCCGAGGGCGATGGCTTCATCTAGTGGCTTCCTTCGGGCTTCTTGTGCTTGCCGCGGACCACGGCGTCGTACGCGCCGTACAGCGTGTTGCCGGAGGACTGGCGGGCGATGGAGGCCAGCGCGTCGTAGTTCTGCGCCCCTCCGGTCGCGCAGGTGCCGGTGCAGCCGTCCGCGTAGGCGGCGAGCACGCGACCCTGGGCGTCGATGGTGACGTCAGCGAAGTCCAGGAGGTTGCGGTCCTGGCCGCAGGTGGTGCCGCCCGTGCAGATCGACCCCTTCTGGACGGGGTCGGTGGGGGTGGCGTCGGCGGTGACCCAGGACTGGCCTCCGTCGTAGGTGGTGGCCACATACAGATGCCACACGCCCTTGAAGCCGGCCGTGTCCTGGTAGTTGCCACCTGTGGTGGTGCCGAGGAAGGCGAAGGCGGCGCGGTTGTCGTCGCCCGCGGTCACGGCTGGGAAGACGATGTTCCTGATGCCGAGGGGCGCGCCGACGTTCTGGTCGTACAGCCACGTCTTGCCCTTGTCGTGGCTGGCGGCGATCCGCGCGGTGCCGTCGCTGTTCTGGTAGCCCATGTACACAGTCCCGCCGGCGCCGATCCCCACGCTCGGGTCCGAGTCACCGGGGGTGCTGGACGGGTTCTCGCGGACGGTCCACGTCAGCCCGCTGTCCTCGGAGACGGCCACGGCCTGATGGCCGCCGCAGCCCTTGTTGGGCACGTACACGGTGCCGTCCGGGGCGACCTTCACATGGCCGTGCAGGCCGCCGCAGTCCAGCAGCGAGTACATCGGGACGGCGGGCCCGTACGTCAGACCGCCGTCCCGGCTGACCGCGCAGGAGGCGTCGGCGATGTCCTGGGAGCAGTAGTAGACGGCGTTCGGGTACGGCGTGAGGGCGCCCGGACCACCCGGGGCGAAGGGACCGCCACCGATGGTCTGGTGGTCCACACCGGAGTTGATGCCCGAGCCGCCCGTCGGCGTCCACGTTTCACCGTCGTCGTCGGTGTAGCAGGTCAGGGCGGTCTTGCCGGCGAGCTGCGACTCGAAGGTGCGGTGGGTGACCGGGTCGGTGAAGAGGATCGGGTCGAGGCTGGTGGTGCTGCCCTGGGGGCAGCCGTTGGCCGCGCTCGCGCTCTTGTCCTGCCACGCGGCGGCACCGGCGCTGTCGTAGGTGACCTTGAGCGTCGACGTGTACGCCTGGAACATCGCGGCGCCACTCGCACGGTCGACGCCGATCGAGGGTTCACCGGCGTTGTGCGCGTCCGTGATGCCGTCGGGTGCCCAGGAGTTCGCGTACGTCGGCGGTGTGGCCGTACTCGGCGGCGGATCGGGCGGAGCGGTGACCAGGCTCGCGGCGCCGGTGAAGCTGTCGCCGAGCGGCGCGTACGGCACCACGCGCACGGTGTACGACGCCGACACCGCCGGAAGCAGCACGGTCTCGGGGTCACTGGAAGAGGCTGAGGCGGCCACCTCTCGGCCGTCCGCATCAAGGACGTACAGGTCGAAGTCGGCGGCGGAGTTCGGCCATCTGACGTCGACGCGCAGGCTGTGACCGGCGTCGTAGCCCGCGGGCACCGACACCTTCAGGGCGTAGTCGTCGCAGGATTGCGCCGTCCCGCAGCTCACCGTCCCGGCGGTGCCGGAGAGATTCGGGACGGCGAAGGGACCGGCGCTCCACGTGGTCGTGGGCGCGGTGCCGCTGACCGATCCGGAGGGTGGGGTGGCGGCGTCGGCAGCCACACTCGGCAGGGTTCCGGCGACGAGCGCCAGCAACCCGACGGCGAGACGCGCCCGCGACCGCGGGTGGTGGTGAAGACGGAGTGCGGAGAGGAGAGCCACAGGTACCTCGTGGGTTCGCGAGTAGGACGAAGGATGGTGGTGTGTGGCGGTGAGGGTGATGCCTTCGTCTGCTCTACGGGCAGGCAGGCGGCGTCCGTCGCGAGAAACCGAAATCTTTTCGCAGCAGGCCGAGTCGACGTGGTGGCACTCGCCGAACGGCCGGCCGCCAAGGGCCCGGTCGGACGGCTGGGGATCCCCACTCCCCACGAAGAAGTGCCCCCGCGCGACTGCGCGAGGGCACTTACGGGGGCCTGGTCAGAGGGCGTCGACGCCGCTCACCTTCCAGCTGTCGGAGGTACGGGTGAGCGTCATACGCACCCGGTTCAGGTCCAGCCGGGGCTCCGCGACCTGAGTGCTCCGGGTGACCTGGTTGACGAAGAGCAGGACGACGGCCCGATCCGGAGTGGCCGACACGACGGAGGCCGCCGGGGCGCCGCCGTCGGCGGGTGTGGCCACGGTCGCCTTCACTACGCCGTGGTACTTCGTCGCGGTCGGCGCGACCACCGCCTTCGTGGTCTTGCCGTACTGGTCGCGGAAGTGCCCGGTCAGCAGGGCACGGGCCCGGGAGAAGTCCCGGTCCAGGTGCCGGTAGTCGTACGACAGCACGACCGGCGCCGCCTTCCGCGCGGCCGCGAGGGCCTCGCCGCGGGCCTGCTCCGCCTGCCGCCCCTGCCGGTACTGCCACCCGAGTACGGCGGCCGCGACCAGGGCCGCCACGAGGACGACGCCCAGCACCGCGGTGAGCACGCTCCACCCGGCCTTGCGCGGGGGCGCGCCGTCCTCCGGCTCCCCCTCGAACGATTCGAGCGACTCGGGCTCCGGCGGGTCCTCCCAGCCGTTCGCCGGGGGCTCGACGAGCAGGGTGCGCCCGGAGAGAGTCTGCTCTTCCTGGTGGCCACCGCGCTCGGGGCGCGCGGGCCGCCCGGCGCGCTTGGCTGCCGCTCGGGCGGCCGCGGTCATGGTGCGGCGGGCCGGCGAGCCGGTGCCGCGGGTGCGGGAGGTCGGGTTCGCCACGGTGTCTCTCCTCATCGATGGCCTCAGGGTCAGCCCACGAACGCGACGTCGGAGGTCAGCCAGCGGCCGTCCACGCGCGCGAGGTCGAGCTGGAGCCGGTAGGTGCGCGCCTGGCCCTCGGGCGCGGCGGTGTTGGTCACCTTGCTGTCGGCCACGACCAGGACCCGGGCCGAGCGTGCGTCGGACCACACGATGCCCGCTTCCAGGACCTGCCCCTCGGACACCGACTTGTTCTGTGCGACCAGCTTCGTCAGTTGTGCGGTCTGCGCGGCGAACTCCTTCTTGAACTCGCCGGTGGCGCCCTTCAGCACATTGCCACTGTCCCGGTCGTAGTGCCGGTAGTCGAGCGAGGTGAAGCTCAGCGCCGACTGGCGGGCCGCCGCCAGGATGTCCTGACGGCGCTGCTCCGCCGCGCGCTGGTCGGACAGATTCAGGCCCAGCCAGACGCACGGCACGGTCGTCAGCACGGTCGCGGCGACGAGCCCCGCCGACAGCAGCCTCATGCGTCCGCCCCTCATGCCATCGGTCCCACGAGCAGCCATTGCCACGACTCCTTTCCGAACACGGTCTGTTCCCCGCCCGTCGAGCCGATCTCGACGGGCGTTCCGTCCGGGCCGGTCACGGTGCCGGTCTCCGGGTCGTAGGGGGCCACGAACGCCGCCTGGTCGGCGCTGTACCGACCGGTTGTCGCGCCGGGCGCGTTCTGCGCTCCGCGCACCGAGGTCTTGCTGCCGCGCGGCAGCGTGCAGCGCGCGTCGGTGTTCGCGGGGCGCGTGCCGGTGTCGGCGGGGTCGCGCCGCTGGGTGCCGTAGCCCTGGGTGCACGCGGGAGGGTCCTCGGCGTTCACGGTCAGCCCGAAGTGGGTGGTGCCGTCGCCGGGGATGACCGTGTAGCTGCCCGCGACATTGAGCGGGAGCGTGACCAGGGCCTGTTCGACGCCGGGCAGCCGGGCCACGGTGATCTGGCCGCCGCTGACGAGGTTGGCCAGCAGGACCGGCACGTGCGGCCGGGTGGACTTCAGCAGGGAGCTGACCTCCTGCGCGGCGGGCGCGGTGGTGCCGATCAGCCGGCGCAGATCGCCGTCGCTCGACTTCAGCTGCTCGGTCAGCGTGGCCAGGTCACGGGAGAACGACTTGATGGCCGAGCCCTGGTCGGCCTGTGTCCTGAGCACCTTCCGCGAGTCCTCGATCAGCGAGACGGTCTGGGGGAGCGACTCGGATGCCGACTCCACCAGCGCGTCGCCGGAGTCCACCAGCCGGCTCAGGTTCGGTCCGGTGCCGGCGAACGCCTTGCCCAGCTCGTCGACGGTGACCCGCAGATCGTCCTTGTCGACCGAGTTGACCAGCCGGTCGAGGCTGAGGACCAGGTCGGTGACCGGCAGCGGGGTCCGGGTGCGGCTGCGCGGGATCGGGCTGCCGTCCATGAGGTAAGGCCCGCCCGACCGCCGTGGCTGGAGGTCGACGTACTGCTCGCCCACCGCCGAACGGTCGGCGATCACCGCGAGCGTGTCGGCGGGGATCCTCGGGGCGCCGTCCTCGATCTTCAGCGCCACCGAGACCCCGGACCCGGTAAGCCGCAGATCGCCCACGCGGCCCACCGGCACCCCCCGGTAGGTGACCTCGGCGCCGGGGAAGACCCCCCCGGACTCGGCGAAGTCGGCGCGCACGGTGTACCCGCGGTGCAGGACGTCGTCCACCAGGCCCGTGTACCGGGCGCCGACGTACGACACCCCGAGGGCGGTGACGGTCGCGAAGGCGAGCAGTTGGGCTCTGACCGTACGTGTGATCACGACAGCATCCCCTTCAGCATCAGCTCGGCGAGGCCGGGATCGACCCCTGACGGGAGGCGAAGCGAGCCGCCCCCGGCGCCGTAGGCGGCGGTGCACACCGGCGGGCACAGCAGCGTGCTGCCGTCGGAGGGCGTCGAGGGAACGGCGGGCGCGGAGGGCACGGCGGGCGCGGAGGGCACGGACGGGGTGCCCGGCAGGGACGGGACGGACGGGAGGGGGGTGGGGGTGGGGACGCCGGGAAGACGCGGTGTCCCGGGGGCTGGGGACTTCCCGCCCTTGCCGGGCTTGCCGGTGACGTTGCCGTAGAGGTCCGCCAGGTCGAGGTCGGCGGTGATCTTCAGGTTGACGTAGTCGCCCTTGACGGCGTCCGTCGCGTTGCGCGGGAACGGGTAGGTGGTGAGGATTTCGAGGGAGTTGGGCAGGTCGTCGCCCGCCTTGTTCAGCTCCTGCAGGATGGGCCGGAGCTTCTTCAGGTTGGCGACGGTGTCGTCGCGGGAGGCGTTCACCACCTTGGTGCCGGTCTTGCCGAGCCCGGACAGGGCGGTGAGCATCTTCGTCAGGTCCTTGCGCTGGTCGGCGAGGGCCTTCAGGGCGGGCGGCATGGTGTCGACGGCGAGGGCGATCGTCTTCTTCTCCTTCTTCAGCCGCTTCGCGAGCCGGTCGACGCCCTTCAACGCGCGCACGATCTCCGCCCGCTGGTCGTCGAGACCGCCGAGGAACGTGTCGAGCTGCTTCAGCAGGGACCTGACCCGGTCCTCGCGGCCGCTGAGGGCCTTGTTCAACTCGACGGTGATCGTCTTCAGCTGGGCCACCCCGCCGCCGTTGAGGAGCGCGGACAGGGCCGACAGCACCTCCTCGACCTCCGGGTTGCGGCCGCTGCGGGACAGCGGGATGCGGTCGCCGTCGCGCAGCCGTCCGACGGGCCGTGTGCCGGCCGGCGCGGACAGGGCGACGTACTTCTCGCCGAGCATGCTGGTCTGCCTCAGATCGGCGACCGCGTTGCCGGGCAGCTTCACCGAGTCGGCGATCCTGAGCCGCACGCGGGCGTGCCAGCCGTCCAGTTCCACCTTCTCGACCGCGCCGACGGTGACGTTGTTGACCTTGACCGACGACTGCGGCACCAGGTCCAGGACGTCCCGGAACTCGACGGTGACGTGGTAGGCGTGACCGTCCGAGGCGGCGCCGCCGGGGAGCGGTACGTCGTACCAGCCGTTGAACTCGCAGCCGGTCAGCAGCAGCGAGCCGACCGCCGTCCAGGCGGCCACCCGCCCCTTGCGCCGCACGCTCATGCCGGTGCCCCCAGAATTCCGCCGAGGGTCTTGTCGACCGTGCCCGTCGACGCCGGGGCCGGGGCCGACGGGACCTTGGGCAGGGAGTCGAAGAGCTTCTTCAGCCCGGCACAGTTGTCGTGGTCCTCGCCGGCCGTCTTCAGGATCGAGCAGAGAAGGGACGACGGATCCTGCGGGGCTTGCGCGTTGTTGCGGGTGTCGAGGGTGCCGGCGGCGGGGTTGTAGGCGTTCTGCAGGTTCGACAGGCCCGTGGGGGCGACGGTCAACAGCTCCTCCAGAGCGTCCCGTTGGGTGACGAGAACCTTGGTGACCTTGGCCAGGCCCTTGACGTCCGAGGTCAGCGCCTTCTTGTTGCCCTTCACGAAGCCGGACACGTCGCCGAGTGCGGCGGCAAGGTATTTCAGCGCGGCCGCGAGATCTTTGCGCTCCCCGGCGAGCTGCCCGGCCACGTCGGCGAGATCGGTGTTGAACGCCCGCACGCTGGTGTCGTCCGCCGCCAGCGCGGCCGTGAACACCTGGAGGTTCCGCACGGTCCCGAACAGGTCGCCGCGTCCGTCGGACAGCGTGGTGACCGCCTGGGACAGGTCCTCCACCGTCTGGTTGAGGTTCTCGCCCTGCCCCTGGAGGTTGTCCGCGCTCACCCCGAGCAGCCGGGACAGTGAGCCCTTCTTGTTGGCACCGTTCGGGCCGAGCGCCTCGGCGGTGGTGTGCAGGCTGTCGAAGATCCGGTCCAGCTCGACGGGGACGGCCGTACGGGACTCGGGGATGACGTCTCCGTCCCGCAGCACCGAGCCCTTGCGGTACACCGGCAGCAGCTGCACGTAACGGTCGCTGACCACCGAGGAGTTGACGATGGCGGCCTGCGCGTCGGCGGGGACCTTGCGCCCCCGGTCGTATTCCAGCTCCACCCGTACCCGGCCGCCCTCCGGCGTGATCTTCCTGACCTCGCCGATGCGGACGCCGAGGACGCGGACGTCGGAGCCGGGGTAGATGCCGACGGTGCGCGGGAAGTACGCCGTGACGCGGACGGGGCCGGGGCCCGGCCAGAGGACGACGGCGAGACCGACGACGATCGCGAGCACGGTGAACAGGGCCAGGAGTCTGCGGATCACCGGGTGCCTCCCGTCCGTGGCGTGACCGGGGCGGCGACCAGGTTCTGGACGTAGGAGTCGAACCAGCGGCCGTTGCCCAGGGTGTTGGTGAAGAGCCGTACGTAGGGGGCGAGCAGCCGGACGCTGCGGTCGAGGCTCGCCTGGTTGCGTTCGAGCATCGTCACGAAGGTGTTGAGGTTCTTCAGAGCGGGCCCGATCTCCTTGCTGTTGTCGTCGACCAGGCCGGACAGCTCGATGCCCAGCAGTGCGGAGCTCTTGAGCAGCTTGTGGATCGCCGCGTGCCGCTTGCCGATCTCCTTGAACAGGGCGTCACCGTCCTTCACCAGCGCGGAGAAGTCCTTGGTGTGACCGGCCAGCACCTTGGTGACTCCGTTCGCATGGTCGAGGAGCCCACGCAGCGCCTTGTCACGGGCGGCGACGGTCCGGGAGATCCGCGACAGTCCCTTGACCGACGCCCGCACCTCCTCGGGGGAGTCCTGGAAGGTGACGGAGATCGTGTCCAGTGCCTTCGCGAGCCGGTCCGTGTCGACCTCCTCGGTGGTGGTCGTCAGGTCGCTGAAGGCCTGGACGACGTCGTACGCCGACACGGTCCGCCGGAGCGGGATCTCGCTGCCCGGCTTCAACTGGCCGGGCCCCTTCGGGTACAGGGCCAGGTACTTCGCGCCGAGGATCGTCTTGACACGGATCGACGCACCCGTGTCGGTACCGAACGCCGGGTGGCCCTTCACTTCGAAGGTCACCTTGACGTGGTCGCCGTCCAGGTCGACGCCCTCGATCTTGCCGACCTTGACCCCGGCGATCCGTACCTCGTCGCCCGGCTTGAGCCCGCCGGCCTCGGAGAAGGCCGCGCTGTAGGTGTCGCCGCCGCCGATCAGCGGCAGGCTGTCTGCGTTGAAGGCGGCAACGGTGAGCAGTGCGAGGACGGTGAGGCCGACGGCGCCGACGACGATCGGGTCGCGCTCACGGAAGGGCTTCAGGCGTGGGCGCTTGAGCCGGATCCTGGGCAGCCTGGGCGGCAGGACCCGTACTTTCACGAGGGGTTCGGGGCGGGGTTTGCGCTTGGGCAGCAGCCTGGGGAGTTTGGGCAGCCTGGGCGGCAGGACGTGTACCTTCACGAGGGGTTCGGGGCGGGGTTTGCGCTTGGGCAGCAGCCTGGGGAGTCTGGGCAGCTTGGGCGGCAGGACCCGGACCCTCACCAGCGGCTCGGGGCGGCGGCCATCGCGCCGTCTGACGCGCATGCTCATCCGTTACACCTCGCCCGCGCCACGTGCAGCTCCGGGGTGATCACCTGCTTGGTCTTCGGCAGCACGATCCGGCCGTCGAAGTCGCAGAGGTAGAAGTTGAACCACGAGCCGTACGAGGCGGTCCCCGTCAGCTTCTCGAGCTTGTTCGGCAGCCGCTTCAGGACGCCCTCCACGGTGTTCTCGTTCTTGTTCAGCGTTCCGGTGAGATCGCCGAGCCCGGCGATGTCGTCCTTCAGAGGTGGACGCGCGTCCTTCAGCAGTCCCGACGTGACGTCCGTGAGGTCGCCGATGCTCACCAGCGACGCCCCGATGGGTCTGCGGTCGGCCGACAGCCCCGAGACCACCCGACGCAGCTGCGTGAGCAGCCCGGAGAAGCGGGAGCCGCGCTTGTCGAGCGTCGCCAGGACGGTGTTGAGGTTGTCGATCACCGATCCGATCAGCTTGTCGCGGTCGGCGAGGGTGCTGGTGAGCGAGGCCGTGTGCGCGAGCAGGCTGTTCACTGTGCCGCCCTCGCCCTGGAGGGTCTGGACGATCTCGGTGGCGAGCTGGTTGACGTCGCTCGGGCTGAGCGCCGCGAACAGCGGCTTGAAGCCGTTCAGCAGGGCGTTGAGGTCCAGCGCCGGCTGGGTCCGGGACAGCGGGATGGTGCCGCCCGGCCGCAGCCTGGCGGTGACGTCTCCTGTGCCCTCGGTGAGCGCGATGTACCGCTGCCCGACCAGGTTGCGGTAGCGGACGACCGCGTGGGTCCCGGCGAGCAGCGGTCGGTCCGCGCTGACGGTGAACGTGACCTCCGCCAGGGTCCGGTCCTTGATCCGGATGCCCTCGACCTCCCCTACCCGCACTCCGGCCACCCGGATGTCGTCGCCGGTCTCCAGCCCGGTGACGTCGGTGAACACCGCGTGATAGGTGTCCTTGGGGGTGAAGGAGAAGTTGACGATGGTGGCGGCGAGCAGCGCCGTCGCCGCGATCGTGACCAGCGCGAAGAGGCTGAACTTGACCAGCGGGGCGGCGGCCTGCCGGGCTCCTGACCTGCTCATACGACACTCACCGCCGTTCCGCGCGCGAGCGGCCCGAACAGCAGGGTCGCCACGGGCGGCACCTGGTCCGCGGGGACGCCCATGACGGGGGCCACGAGTGAGCCGACGGCCCGCTGCTCGGCCCGGGTGGCGGACACGTCGACACCTCCGGGGAGTGGGCCGCCGGAACCTCCGGCCGACGTACCGTCGTCGAGATGGGGCTTCGGCCCAGGCACCTGCGGATGCGGCAGGCCGCGGCAGTTCGGGCCGGACCGCTCGCCGTACAACGGCTCCTCACCGGGCCGGTAGGCACCCTGCGGCCGGACGACCTCGAGGGTGATCCGCATCTCGCCGCCCCGGAACGCGTCCTCCGACGCCTCCTCCTGCCGGACCAGGCCCTGGAACAGGCACGGATACTCGGGGGAGTAGCGGGCGAACAGCTCCAGCGTGGGGCGGGAGACCCGGCCCAGGGTGATCAGCCGGTCGCCGTTCTCGGACAGGAAGTCGTTCGCCGTGTCCGCCACGGAGGCGGTCGCGCGCAGAGCCGAGGCCAACTGGCCCCTTTTCTCGACGATCGTCCGGCTGGTGGTGACCGTGTTGCGCAGGATCCGCATCAGGTCGGGCGCGGCGTCGCCGTACACCTCGGCGACGTCCGCGAACCGCGTGATGTCCTCCTTGAGGGAGGGCATGTGCGGGTTGAGGCGGCGCAGATAGCCCTCGACCCGGGTGAGGTTGTCGCCGATCCGGTCGCCGCGGCCCTCCAGCGCGGTGGCGAACGCCGAGAGCGTGGCGTCGAGTTCACCCGGCCTGACCGTGCGAAGCAGCGGGAGCAGGTCGTTCATCAGCTGCTGCACCTCGATGCCGACCTTCGTGCGGTCCTGGGTGATGACGTCGCCCGCACGGATGGGCCGAGCCGACGCGTGCGCAGCGCCGGCGGGCGCGACCAGGTCGACGTACCTCTCGCCGAACAGCGTCTTGGGCAGCAGCCGCGCGTGCACGTCCGAAGGGATGTACGACACGTACTGCGGCTTGAGCGCGATGTCGAGGGTCGCCTTCGTTCCGTCGGCGTGCACCTCGCGCACCTCGCCGACCAGGAGCCCGCGCAGCTTGACGTCGGCGCGTGGATCGAGCTGGTTGCCGAGGGTGTCGGCCTCCAGAGTGATGGGCACGACGGCGGTGAACACCTGCTGGTAGACGGCCACCGCGAGCGACAGCAGCAGCGTGAGCACGGCGAGGAACGCGATGCCGTACAGCCTGAGTCTCATTCTGTGCATGCGCACCGCCCTCACCCCGCTATCCGTACCGTCGTGTTGGCGCCCCAGATCGCGAGGCTCAGGAAGAAGTCCAGGACGTTGATGGCGACGATCGAGGTCCGCACCGCCCGGCCCACCGCGACGCCGACACCGGCCGGGCCGCCGCTCGCGTGGTAGCCGTAGTAGCAGTGCACCAGGATGATCAGCAGGGCGAAGACGATCACCTTGCCGAAGGACCAGAACACGTCGACGGGCGGCAGGTACTGGTGGAAGTAGTGGTCGTACGTGCCGGTCGACTGCCCGTAGTAGCCGGTGGTGATGGTGCGGGCGGCCAGGTACGAGGACAGCAGCCCGATCACGTACAGCGGGATCACCGCGACGAAGCCGGCGATCATCCGCGTCGTCACCAGGAACGGCAGCGACGGGACACCCATCACCTCCAGCGCGTCGGTCTCCTCGCTGATCCGCATCGCACCGAGCTGCGCGGTGAACCCGGCGCCGACCGTCGCGGACAGGGCGAGTCCGGCCACCAGCGGGGCGATCTCCCGGGTGTTGAAGTACGCCGACAGGAACGCCACGAAGTTGGATGTGCCGAGCTGGTTGAGGGCCGCGTAGCCCTGGAGGCCGACCTCGGTGCCGGTGAAGAAGGACAGGAACGCGATCACGCCGACCGTGCCGCCGACGACGGCGAGCGCGCCACGCCCGAAGCTCACCTCGGCCAGCAGCCGCAGGATCTCCTTCTTGTAGCGGCGCAGGGTGCGGCTCGTCCAGGCCAGAGAACGTCCGTAGAAGGACAGTTGGGCGCCCAGCTCTTCGAGTGAGCGCAAGGGGCGAGCGAGGAGTTCTCGCGGTCTCATCGGCTAACCCCTCTGCGGGACGACCTGGAAGTACACGGCAGTCATCACGAAGTTGGTCACGAACAGCAACATGAAGGTGATCACCACGGACTGGTTGACGGCATCGCCCACGCCCTTCGGACCGCCCTGCGCCGTCAGCCCCTTGTACGAGGCGACGATCGCCGCGATGGCCCCGAACACCAGCGCCTTGATCTCGGCCGCCCACAGGTCGGACAGCTGGGCGAGGGTGGTGAAGGACGCCAGGTAGGCGCCCGGCGTCCCGTGCTGGAGGACGACGTTGAAGAAGTAGCCGCCCGCGACACCGACCACCGAGACGAGGCCGTTGAGCAGCACGGCCACCACCATCGACGCCAGCACCCGCGGTACGACGAGCCGGTGGATCGGGTCGATGCCGAGCACCTGCATCGCGTCGATCTCGTCCCGGATCTTGCGCGCCCCGAGGTCCGCGCAGATCGCCGTGCCGCCCGCGCCCGCGATCAGCAGCGCGGTGACGATCGGCGAGGCCTCCCGCAGCACGGCGAGCACGGACGCGGCACCGGAGAAGGACTGCGCGCCCAACTGCCGGGTCAGGCTGCCGATCTGCAGCGCGATGACCGCCCCGAAGGGGATCGAGACCAGAGCCGTCGGCAGGATCGTGACGCTCGCGACGAACCACGCCTGCTGAATGAACTCCCGCGCCTGGAAGGGCCGTCGAGGGAGGGACCGGACGACGTCCAGCGCCATCGCGAAGAGGCTGCCCGAGTGCCGGAGCGCACCCGTCGGGGAGAGCCTCATGTGCCCGTCACCCCCGTCCCGTGCAGCTCTGCCTCGCGTCTCGCGATCGCCTCCCAGCGGGGCGGGCGGGTGATGCCGGGGCTGGGGAGCAGGCGGGGAGTCAGCACGTCGGCCGGGCCGCCCTCGTCGATCTGGGCCAGCTCCTGCTCGACCTGGGCCGCGTCCTTCTCCTCCGCCATGCCGATCGGCCCCTGCATCCGGCCGTTGAGGAACTGCCGTACGACAGGCTCGTCACTGGCCAGCAGCTCCTCGCGGGGCCCGAACATCACCAGCTCGCGCCGGAACAGCAGCCCGATGTTGTCCGGGACCTGGCGGGCCGAGGCGATGTCGTGGGTGACGATCAGGAAGGTCGCGTCGATCTGTGCGTTGAGGTCGACGATGAGCTGATTGAGGTAGGCCACGCGGACCGGGTCCAGGCCCGAGTCCGGCTCGTCGAACAAGATGATCTCCGGGTCGAGGACCAGGGCGCGGGCGAGCCCGGCCCGCTTGCGCATACCGCCGGAGATCTCGCCGGGCAGCTTCCCCTCGGCGCCGATCAGCCCGACCATGTCCATCTTTTCGAGGACGATCCGCTTGATCTCGCTCTCGGACTTGCGGGTGTGCTCGCGCAGAGGGAAGGCGATGTTGTCGTACAGGTTCATCGAGCCGAACAGCGCGCCGTCCTGGAACAGCACGCCGAACAGCTTCCGCACCTCGTACAGGTCGTGCTCGCGCAGGCGGGTGATGTCCCGGCCCGCGACCCTCACCGAGCCCCGCTCCGGCTTCAGCAGCCCGACGAGCGTCTTGAGGAACACCGACTTGCCCGTCCCCGAGGGGCCGAGCATCACCGAGACCTCACCGGCGGGCAGCGTCAGCGAGACGTCCTGCCAGATGACCTGGTGGCCGAAGGACTTGGTCAGCCCTTCCACACAGATCTCGACACCCATCCGATTCCGTCCTTCGCCCAGGGAGCAGCTCCGACATCTGCTCTACGGGGAGGGGAGGGGCGTCCGTCGCGGCGGACGCAGAATTTTTTGCGGACGCGTGTACGGGGCGCTACGGCAGCTTCGGCGACGGCGTGCGCGAAGGCGTCCCCGGGGCTGGGGCTGGGGCTGGGGCGGGGACGGAGAGCGGAGCGGCCGGTACGGCCGAGGTCGGGGGAGGCGACGGGACCGACGAGGCGGACGACCTCGTCGGCAGGCCCGGTACGGCGGTCGGCAGATCCGGCACGGCGGTCGGCAGGCCCGGCACGTTGGTCGGCAGGCCCGGTACGGCGGTCGGCAGGCCCGGCACCTTCGGCACCTCGGGCACCTGTGGAACCTGCGGCACCAACAGCTCCGGGAGCGGGGACGCGGACACCTCCGGCAGGGACGGCACCGGCACCCGCGTCGGCAAGGACGTTCCCCCGGTGGGTGAGGGCTTCCGGCCCCGAGCCCCGGGTGCCAGGGGCGAGGGGGCGCGCGTCCCGGGGGCGCGCCCCCGACCCGTGGCCTCGCCGCCCAGGACCTGCGCGTCGCCGGATACGGCCGGCCGCGGTGCCGGACCGTTCCCGTTTCCGCCCCCGTCCAGCGCGTACGGCAGCACGAACCCCGCCACCACCAGGGTCGCCGCCGTCGAGGCGACCGCGACCGCCTGGGCATGGCCGCCCCCGCGCAGCCGCCCGCGCCCGACCAGGAACAGCGCCAGCCCGAGCGTCCCGGCCAGCGAGGCGCGCAGCGTCCGCCGGGCCCGGGCGAGCAGCGACTCGACGGTCCGGTAGCTGAGCCCCATCCGCAGCGCGACCTGGCTCACGTCCAGGTCCTCGGACCTCAGCCGAAGCGCCTCCGCCTGCCGGGCGGGCAGCTCACCGCTGCGCATGGCGAGCCACTTCGCCTCGGCCCGGTCGCACACCGCCTCCTCGACGGGTACCGGGCCCGGCGCGACGAGTGTGGGACGGCTGCCCACCTCGGCCTCGCGGTTGACCTGCCGGTACCGGTCGACACACAGCCGCATCGTCACCGTCGTCAGCCAGGCGCCGAGCCGGTCGTCGTCGAGGTCGGGGCGCTCCGCGGCTCGCAGCATCGCCTCGTGAACGGCGTCCTCGGCGTCCTCCGGGCTCATGGATCGCCGCCGGGCCACCTTGAGCAGCTGCTCGCGATGGCTCCACATGCGCTGCCAACGCTCGTCGGCGGCCGCTGTGTCCGCAGGCATGTCCGTCGCCATGAGAGCCCCTTCGCACTCACCCGCCGGTCCCGTGCTTCCGACGGTGGCGACATTACCGCCGAGTAGTGGCAGTTGTGGAGGGGGAGACGCCCATCGTGTTCCAGCCGTTGCCGGTGGTCAGCGGCCCCGTGTCGGACAGCACACCGCCGCCGGGCAGCGTGAGGGTCGGTTCGGGGACGGGAACCAGCGGTGTTCGGGACTCCTCCGGGACGCCGGCCTCGGGAGACGGGCCGGGGGAGGGTGAGGTGGGCGGCGCCGACGGCGTGCGCGAAGGACCAGGGCTGGGCTTCCGGTCGTCCGACGGCTTCGGCGGCGAGGGCTTCGGTCGCTTCGGCCGGTCCGACCGCGATCCGTCGGACACGTCCGGCACCACGCGGTGCCCGGTCAGGTAGTACGCGTACCACGCCTTGACGGTGCGCAGATAGACGTCCGAGTGGTTGTAGCCCAGGATCGCCCGGTCCAGGTCGGCTGGGTACGACAGGTCACGGCCGCCCGCGCACAGGTAGCGGCCTGCGGCGAGCGCCGCGTCGTAGACGTTGTTCGGATCCGTCCGTCCGTCGCCGTTGCCGTCCGCTCCCCAGCGAGCCCAGGTGGACGGGATGAACTGCATCGGGCCGACCGCGCGGTCGTACACCGCGTCCCCGTCGTACGCGCCGCCGTCGGTGTCCGCCACGACGGCGAAGGCGCCGCCGGTCAGCCGCGGGCCGAGGACGGGCGTCACGGTCGTACCGTCCCGGGTCACCCGGCCGCCCCGCGCCTGCCCGGACTCCACCTGGCCGATCGCGGCCAGCAGCTGCCAACGCAGCCGGCAGCGTGGCGCGCTGTGTGCCAGCTCCTCCTCGGCACGCCGGTACGCGGCGAACACGCTCGCGGGCAGGGCGCCGCCGCCCGTGACTCCCTGCGCGGAGCCCTTCTTCCGCGTCCGCAGCGGGGGAAGAGCGGTGCGGTACGGGGTGTCGCCGGACACGCTGAGGTCGTGCCCGGCGGGTGCCGCCCTCCGTGCGGGCTCCGCGGCCTCGACCGAGACCGCCCTCGGCGCCTGCGACGCGGTCAGCGCGGCCATCGCCGCCGCCGCGATCGCCGTACCCCTGGCACCCCTCAGTGCCCCCTTGAGCGCACGCGCTGTCACTGTGCCGTCCCCTCCGTGGGTGAATCCGTCGTCTGCTCTACGGGGCCGGAGGGCAGGTCCGTCGCGCGGAACCGGGGGATCGGGCGAGCGCCTCTTCGGGAGCGGGGTACGAGTGCGCGTCCGCCAAGGTCTCACCAAGTGGTGGAACGGGGCCTAGAACGGGGTCTACAGCAGGGAGCCGTGCCGGTCGCCCCTGTTCGGGCGCGGCGAGCGCGGAAGCGGCTCGGCGGCGACCAGCACGGCCATGCCGACACCGCTCGTAGCGGTGACGGGCAGGGTCGGCGGAAGGTCGCGGGCGATCGGCCATGCACCGGTCGACGCCGCCCCGAGGGGCGCCGGCGGTGGTGCGGTCCTGCTGGCGGTCTGCGCGATCTCCGCCTTCACTTCGGTGTGGGCGGCGGACGGGTCCGGGTAGGTGGCACTCATGCGGCACCTCCCCTCAGGGACGGTTCGACCGTGCGGCCGGCCGGGGCGAACCCTTCGGTGATCACTCCGAAGGAATCCCGGCGGATACGACGGGCGTCCGATCCTGCGGCGGCCGGCTCGGGCCGGCCGCGGCTGCGGCAGCAGGACTGAACGGTGGACATGTGGCTCCCTCTGGTCGGTGCGGGCGGCGCGCGTGGAGGCGTCGTACCTCCTGTTGCACCACCCGCTCAGCTTGTTGGTACAAGCTGATGCCGTAATCCTGCTCCCACGCACAGTGAGAGTCAAGGATTTCCGTACCGCATGTACCAACAAGTTGCATGAGTGGGTCATGATGGCGACATGAGCACGCAGCCGAAGTACCGGCAGGTGGCCGACGTCCTGCGGCGCGAGATCGCCGACGGCACGCACGCGCCGGGATCTCGGCTGCCCTCCGAGAGTGAGCTGCAGCACCGTTTCGACGCCTCCCGCAACACCGTCCGCAACGGACTGGGCCTGCTGGTCGGCGAGGGCCTGATCACGTCGAGCCAGGGACTGGGCTACGAGGTCAGGGCGCACGAGGTGTTCGAGCTGAACGCGTCGCGGTTCGAGAACCTGACGTTCCCGCAGAACGGCGACGCGTACAACACGGACGTCACGAACGTGGGCCGGCGTCCGCATCAGACCTTCCGTGTCGAGATGCTGCCGGCCTCCGAGGAGGTGGCCGAGAGGCTCGAGATCCCGGCGGGGGCGACGACGGTACTGCGGTTCTGTCATCGCTACGTGGACGACGCCCCCTGGTCCACCCAGGCGACCTTCTATCCGTCGTGGCTGGCGGAGGAGGCACCCCGGCTCGCCGAACCGGGCGACATCGACGAGGGCACGACGCGTTATCTGGCCGCTCGGGGCATCGAGCAGATCGGGTACTTCGACGAGATCGCCGCCCGCATGCCGACGCCCGAGGAGGCGCGCCTGCTGGAGATCGGCGCCGGTGTCCCGGTACTGCTCTGGACGCGCACGGGCTACTCGGCGGACCGGCCGGTCCGCTGCACCGTCACCACGTTCCGGGGGGATCTGAACCGCATGAACTACGAGATCGGCGACCTGTCCGCCCGCAGTGAGAACGAGCCCCGATGATCATCCTTCCCGCCCGCCCCGAGGACGTCTCCACGCTGCTCGCCTTCCGCGAGGAGGCGGCGGCCTGGCTGTCGCGACTCGGTACGGATCAGTGGCAGCGTCCCTACCCCGCCCCCAAGTTGCTGGCGGCCGTCGAGGCCGGAACCGTCTTCATGGTGCGGGACGGCGACGTCACCGCCGCGACGATCACGCTGACTCCGGAAGCGGAGGCCGGGCTGTGGTCCGAGCAGGAGCTCCGGGAATCGTCCCTCTTCGTCAACAAGCTCACCGTGGCCCGCACCCACGCCGGCCGGAACCTCGGCGGCCGGCTCCTGGACTGGGCCGGCGACCGGGCCTTCCACGGAGGCGCGAAGTGGCTCCGCCTGGACGCCTGGACGACCAACGAGGGGCTGCAGGCGTACTACCGGCGCCAGGGATTCGAGCACGTGCGGACGGTGCGCGAGGGCGTCGCGGTCAACGGTGGCCCACGTGTCTCGGGGTGGCTCGCTCAGCGGGCGACGCGGATGACGTGGCCCGCCGAGCACGGTTTCGTCGACGAGGTACCGGCTCCCGAACCGGTTCTGTGACGCGGGCGCAGGCTCCCGGACTTGCTTCGTGCGGGGCGGGGGAGGGGCGTCCGGGCGGGGGAGCGAGGATGGTGCTCCGATCCGGGTGACCCCGCAAGGAATGGTGTGGACAAAACCTCGGCAAAGGGGCGTCCAAGTGAATGAGCGTCAGATGAACCGAGGGATCTGAGGCAACATCTTGGTGAACGGTGGGCGCCCCGCGGTCAGGGCAGGGTGCCGCCGCCGGCCGGATGGGGTGAGGGGCGTGGCGCAGCCGAGGATCGCCGTCGCCGTGGTGACCATGGGCAACCGTCCCGACGAGGTCGACGCCCTGCTGGAGTCCGTGGCCAAACAGGACGTGGCCCCCTCCCGGATCGTGATCGTCGGCAACGGCTGCCGGCTGCCCGAGTTCGCGCGGCGGCTCTCCCTGCCCGGCGAGGTCACCACCATCGACGTCGAGGAGAACCTGGGCTGTCCGGGCGGCCGGAACGTCGCCCTGGCCCGGCTGCGCGCGTACGGCGACGTCGACGTCGTCGTGGAGCTGGACGACGACGGGCTGCTCGTCGAAGCCGACGTGCTGCGGCGGGTCGGCGAGCTGTACGCGGCCGACCCGCGCCTCGGCATCGTCGGCTTCCGCATCGCCGACGAGCACGGCGAGACCCAGCAGCGGCACGTGCCGAGGGTGGGCAGATCCGACCCCATGCGCGGCGGCTACGTCACCGGGTTCCTCGGCGGCGGTCATGCCTTCCGGATGGAGATGCTGGCCGAGACCGGCGACTGGCCCGAGGCGTTCTTCTTCGCGCACGAGGAGACCGACCTCGCCTGGCGGGCCGCCGACGCCGGCTGGAAGATCCGCTACGTCCCCGAGCTGCTCCTCCAGCACCCCAGGACCTCACCGTCCCGGCATGCCATCTACTACCGCGTCAACGCCCGCAACCGCGTCTGGCTCGTCCGGCGCCGGCTGCCCCTGCCGCTCGTTCCGGTGCACCTCGCGGTGTGGACCTTGCTCACCCTCGCCCGCACCCGGTCGGCGGCGGGGTTGCGTGCCTGGTTCGGCGGGTTCGTGGAAGGGCTGCGGGAGCCGGCCGGCGAGCGCCGCCCCATGCGCTGGCGGACGGTGTGGCACCTCACCCGTCTCGGACGCCCGCCTGTCATCTGACGGACACAGAGGGACTCGAAGGTGCGGGACGGGGCCCCGGTCGTTCACCTCCGCCGACCGGGGCCCAAAAGACGTCCCCGGATCCGGTCTGCGGCGACACTCCCCCGAGTTGCGCGACATTCGCGCGTGCCGTCGGACCAGATCCGATGGAATGATCACATCAGGACCCGCCAACGGATCGCCCAGCAGTCCGCGAGGCCCACACGTGAAACTGCACGGCGCCACCCCCGGAGTCGCCCCCCTCACCCCCACCCAGGCACTCTCCGCGCTCCTCCGCGACCTGGGCGTCGAACCCCTCTCCATCCCCGAACACCCCGACGCCGCCTCCGCTCTGCTCCGCTCGATGCTCGCCCCGGCCCGGGTCCTGTTGGTCCTGGACGACGCGGCGAGCGCGGCGCAGGTACGGCCCCTGCTCCCGGCCGGCCCCGGCTGCGCGGTGATCGTCACCAGCCGTTCCCCGCTGACCGCCCTCGACGGCGCCCGCCGATTCCCGCTCGGCCCGCTGACCGGGGAGGACAGCGCGGCGCTGCTGCGCGCGGTGAGCGGACGCGAGGGGCTGGACGACGCCCTCGCCCTCACCGACCAGGCCCTGGACATCTGGCGCCTGCTCGGCAACCTCTCCTGGATCCGGCGCTGCCTGAACAACCGCGGACTGCTGCTGGAGGGGCTCGGCCGCTTCGCGGAGTCCGAGGCCGCGCTCCGGCAGAGCCTGGAGTACTCCCGGCAGCTCGACGACCCCTACGGCGAGGCCGTCACCTACAGCCACCTCGGCAACCTGTACGAGCACACCGACCCGCGCGCCGCCATCGAGCAGCACCGGCGTTCGCTGGCGATCGGGGACGCGATCGGCGCGGTCATCGTGCAGCACTCGGCGCGCTGCAACATCGGCTACGCCCACCTCACCCTCGGCGAACCGGGCGCCGCCGCCCAGCACTTCGAGGAGAGCCTGCGCATTCTCGGCGGCCACGGCGACTGGCACGGCGAGTCCCAGACCCGGCTCGGCCTGGTCCGCGCGCTGCGGCAGCTGGGCGAGTCCGAGCGGGCCGCCCGCGAGTGCGCCGAGCTGCTGCGCCGCGCCGACGCCCGTGCCGACCGCTACATGGGCGGTCTCGCCCGCCACCAGCACGGTCTTCTGCTGTGCGGGCAAGGGCGCCGGACGGAGGCGTACGAGGCCTGGCGCGCGGCCCTCGCGGCGCTGGACGGCACGGACGAGCACGCTCTCCAGGAGGAACTGCGGGCCCTCCTGGAGAGCTGAACTCCTGGCCACGACTCCTCACTTGGCGTCGGCATAGCACTCCACCACCGCTGTCGTGAACGGGAACCGCACCGGTGTCTCGCCGAACGTCAGCCGCCCGGCGAGGTCGGAGGCCTCCCTGATGGCCTGTACGACCGTGTCGGCCTCCTCGGCCGGACAGTGCACGATCACCTCGTCGTGCTGGAAGAAGACCAGCTCGGCCGAGAGATCCGCGCAGGCCCGGCGCAGCGCGGCGAGCAGCAGCAGGGCCCAGTCGGCGGCACTGCCCTGCACGACGAAGTTCCGCGCGAAGCGGCCCCGCGCACGGGAGTTGGTGGACGCGTAACCCGGGACCCACGCCTGCCCGTCCCCCTGCCCGCCCTGCCCGTCCCCGTGTCCGTCCCGGCCGTCGGAGTCGTCCGCGCCGACGGGGATGCCCGCTTCCTCCGCGGCGTCCTCGCCCGCTCCGGCGGCGGGCGGGCAGGTCCGGCCCAGCCAGGTGCGCACCAGCCGGCCCTCCTCGCCGGCGCGCGCGGCCTCGTCCACGTAGGCCACCGCCTTGGGGAAGCGGCGGCGCAGCGCGGCGAGGTTCTTCAGACCATCGCCCGAGGTCTGGCCGTAGACCGCGCCGAGCACGGCGAGCTTGGCCTGGTCGCGGTCGCCGGAGAAGGCGTGGTCGGAGACCGACTGGTAGAGGTCGCTCTCGCGGCCCGCGACCTCCATCAGGCCGGGGTCGCGGGAGATCGCCGCCAGGACGCGCGGTTCCATCTGGTCGGCGTCGGCCACCACCAGCCGCCAGCCGGGGTCGGCGACCACGGCTCGCCGGATCACCCTGGGGATCTGCAGCGCGCCTCCGCCGTTGGTCACCCAGCGCCCGGTGACCGTGCCGCCGGCGAGGAACTCCGGCCGGAAGCGGCCGTCGCGCACCCAGTCCTGCAGCCAGGACCAGCCGTGCGCCACCCAGATGCGGTACAGCGTCTTGTACTCCAGCAGGGGTGCGACCGCGGGATGGTCGACCGACTGGATCTCCCAGCGGCGGGTGGATCTGACCTTGATCCCGGCCTGCGCGAAGGCCTTGATCACGTCGGCGGGCAGGTCGGGCCGCACGCGCCGGCCGAAGGCCGCCGAGACCTCGTCCGCCAGCTCGGCCAGTCGGCGCGGCTCGCCACCGCCCGCGTAGCGCTCGCCGAGCAGGTCGCGCAGCAGCTCGCGATGGACCTCGGCGCTCCAGGGCAGGCCCGCGCGGTTCATCTCGGCGGCCACCAGCATGCCCGCCGACTCGGTCGCAGTGAGCAGCCGCATCCGGTCGGGGTGGGCGGTCTTCTCGTGCCGCCGCAGCTGGTCGGCGTAGACCGTGAGGAGGTCCGCCAGGGGCAGGCGGGCGCCGGTCGGCTCGAACAGCGGGGACTGGGCGCCCGGTTCGGCCGAGCGCTGCGGCGGGTCGGGCGGTACGGGACCACCGCGGAGGCGGGCCAGGGCGGCGGCGGCCGAGCGTGGCTCGCCGTACCGGCCCTCGTGGCCCAACAGGAGTGTCTCGGCGTCCTCGATGTCGTAGCACCGCTCCACTCGCACCCCCGTGGCGAGCAGACGCGGGTAGACCTCGGCGGTCGACCGCCACACCCAGCGCGTCACCTCCGGACGGCTCCGCACCGCCCCGGCGAGATCGCTCTCCCGCCGCACCGGACCGGCGGGCAGCCCGTCCGGACCGAGGGGGGCGACGTCCACGCCACCGTCCTCGGCCGGAGCGAGCGCCCACCGGTCGGCCATGTCTGCGAGTGTCGCAGGCGGGTCTGACAACGACCCCGACCTGCGGTTTCGCCGCGCCTCCGCCTCTCGACCCCGGCCAGGCGATGCGTCCGCTCGCGTGTCCGGCCCAGGGTGAGGGCGAGACACCGAGGGGTGAGGGCGGGGCCGACCGGGCCGCAGGCCCCGGACCGGAGGCCCCGGACCGCAGGCCTCGGACCGCAGCTTCTGCCCTCAACCCGCGTGCTCAGCCCCCGCCTTCAGCCCTGCGGGCGATCCTTCGCCTCCCGCTCCGCGGGCACTCCTTCGCGGACTCCCGCTCTGCGGACTCCCCTCGACGTGTCTACCCCTCAGCGACGTCCCCCTCCGCCGCGGTGCCCGCGTTCTTCTGCTCCAGCAGCAACGCGAGAACCTTGCCGACGTACTCCTCGGTCGCCGCCTTGGAGATGCCGAGTCCGTTGAGGACGCCCTCGCCGTTCTCGTGCTCCAGCAGGGCCAGCAGCAGGTGCTCGGTGCCGATGTAGTTGTGGCCGAGCCGGAGCGCCTCGCGGAAGGTGAGCTCCAGGACCTTCTTTGCCTCGGGCCCGTAGGGGACGAGCTCGGGGACGTCCTCGGCGGCCGGCGGGAGCGCGGCGGTCGCGGCCTGGCGTACGGAGTCCAGCAGGACGCCCTGCGTGGTGATCGCCTTCGCGGCCAGGCCCTCCGGCTCGGCGAGCAGGCCGAGGAGCAGGTGCTCGGGGCGGCCCTCGGGGTTGCGGGCGGCCAGGGCCTCGTTGTGCGCGGCCATGACCACGTTCCGCGCGCGCGGGGTGTAGCGGCTGAAGCCCTGGCTGGGATCGAGGTCGGCGGACTCCTTCGGCACGAACCGCTTCTGCGCCGCCTGCCGGGTCACGCCCATGCTCTTGCCGATCTCGGTCCAGGACGCGCCCGAACGGCGGGCCTGGTCGACGAAGTGACCGATCAGATGGTCGGCCACGTCACCGAGGTGATCGCCGGCGATGACCGCGTCCTGGAGCTGTTCGAGGGGCTCTGAGTGGGCTTTCTTGATGGCCTCGATGAGGTCGTCGAGGCGTACGGATGCCGTGGTGTACGGGTTGGTCGCCATGTGTCAACCGTAAGTTGACACCCTGAGACTGTCAACCGATGGTTGACAGTCTCGTTCCTGATTCGGTCGCCTGCCTCTGCCTCTGCCTCTGCCCCTACCCCTACCCCTGCCCCTGTCCCTGCCCCTCTGGAATCGGCGCCCATCCCTGGCCGCCAGCATCTGTCCACAACCTGTGGACGGCCGTCGCCGGGCTGTCGGTGCCGCGTGGCACGATCGACGACGTGACCAGCACTGCCAGCACCGTCGAGCGCGCGTTCCGGGCCGCCCTCTACGACGACACCGACGCCGGACTCGACACCGGCGCGTCCCTGCTCGCCGCCGACCCCGACGCGGACGCGGAACTCGTCCGGCGCGGCGAGGAGTTCGTGGTGGCGGCCTGGCAGCGCGGCTGGCAGCCCGCCGATGTCGTACGGCTGGTACGACGGGAGCTGGACGACGTCCACGCGCGCCTCTGCGCCGCGCTGATCCGCGCGCAGACCGGCCGGGACCGTCCGCGTGGGCACCGCTGGGCCGCCCAGCTCGACGCGCTGGAGGAACACGCGAGCCCCGCGCACGGGAGCGACCGGTTCTCGCACGCCACCGCCGTCCTGGAGCTGTACCGCCTGCTGCTGCGCCTGCCCGCCCTCGAACCCCTGGAGGAGACCCGCCGGGACCCCGGCCCCGGAGCGTCCCGCATGCCCACGCGCATCCGCGCGCTGCTCGCCAAGGCGGAGGCCACCGGTTACCCGGAGGAGGCCGAGGCCCTCACCGCCAAGGCGCAGGAGCTGATGGCCCGGCACAGCGTGGACGAGGCGCTGCTCGCCGCGTCGGCCCCCGCACCGGACGCGCCCGGCGCCTGCCGGATCGGTGTCGAGCCGCCGTACGAGCAGGCCAAGGCCGTGCTCCTGGACGCGGTCGCCCGCGCCAACCACTGCCGCGCGGTGTGGAACGAGCCGCTCGCCTTCTCCACGGTCGTCGGCTTCGAGGCCGACCTGGAGGCCGTCGAGCTGCTCTACACCTCACTGCTGGTGCAGGCCACGCACGCGATGACCAAGGCCGAGGCCGCCCAGAGGGCCGGCGGCCGCAAGCGCACCAAGACCTTCCGCCAGTCGTTCCTCGCGGCCTACGCCCATCGCGTCGGGGACCGGCTCGCGGCCGTCGCCGAGACCCAGGTGACCCAGGGCCTGCTGCCAGTGCTGGCCACGCGCGAGATAGCCGTCACCGACCGGCTGGAGCAGATGTTCCCGGAGACCACCACGACCCGGCTGCGCGGGGTGAGCGACGCGGCCGGCTGGACGGAGGGCGCCCGAGCCGCGGACGAGGCCCAGGTCAGGGCCCGGCCCAGGCTCCCGTGAGGGTCAGTCCCCGACCTGCTGGAAGGCGCTGACGGAGGCGTCCGGAGTCTGCGGGCCGCCCTTGGTGGCGACGGGGCCGTACGCCCACGGGAAGCTGCGGGTGGCCGTGGAGCCCGGCAGGGCGATCTTCACGGACTTCGCCTCCAGGCCGTTCTTGTCGCCCGCCTTCCCGCGCACGTAGGTGATGGTGAAGGTCGCCGAGTCACCCTTGGCGAGCTTCAGCTTCTGGGCCTTCGCGCCCTGGAGCACGGGCACGTCGACCTCGGTGCTGCCCGTGTTCAACCGCGCGCCCGGGAACTTGTCCAGGGTGCAGGGGGTGCTCTGGTTGGTGATGCTGACGGGCACCTCGCCCGTGTCGCCGGCGGCCGGGGCCACGCTCGCCGACCCGATCTGCACCGACACTCCGCCGATCTCGCAGGCGGAGTTGCTCTTCCCGTTCTCGGCGCCGCCGCCGTCGTCGCAGGCGGTCAGCAGGAGGGCGGCGGCGAGAGCGGTGACGGTGAGCGGAATAACGCGCATGAGCAGATCCCATCGAGGTCGTGACGGTCTCCCCGCATCATGGCGCCTGCGCCCGGGACACGATCACGCGCCCCACCCGAATCACCGGTTCGGATTCGTCGGCGCATTGGAGAGCTGACCGCTCGGGGCACGTCGGAGAGCCGACCGCTCCGGGCAGCATCAGCCTCACGGGCGCTACTGCTTCAGGTCCGTCGGCATCCCGGACGGCAGCTTCCCGCCCTCCGCCTTCATGTACCTCTCCTTGCCGAGCCTGCCGGACCAGGTCACCTTCATGTCCTTCGCGGTGACCGAGTCGACCATGCCGCTGGTCCGGTCCTTGCTGCCGTCCGTGCACTTCAGATGGATCATCCGCATACCCGACTGCTCGCCCGCGCTGCCGCTGCACACCGTTCCGCCGGTGGCGAAGAGCCCCGCCTGCTTCTTGGTGATCACCAGGGCGACGATCTTGCCGCCGCTGGCGGTCACCCAGCTGCCCTGGAGCTGGTCGGAGGCGCCGGTCACGGTGCCGGACGCGCCGCCCGAACCCGCGGTGGACGTGGGGGTCGCGGAGGCCGAGGAGTCCTTCTCGGAGTCACCGCCGCCACTGCACGCGGTCAGCGCCAGCGCGCCCACCAGCCCCGCTGCCACGGCCGCGGTCCGCACCCTTGCAGTCGCCGTCGTCACGTCAAGCTCCCAAGCTGTAGCCGGTCCCCCTGGGCGGGAGGGTCCGCAGCAAGCTACCAGCCGTCGCCGGGAAGACCTCCGAACTCCGGGCGGCACGGCGCCGCGAGCCGCTCGCGCGGGTTCACCCGGACGCGTCGAAGGCGCGCACGCGGTGAGCGGGCATGGTGACGTACCTCACACAAGCATCTATTGGCAATGGGATTCATTTTCAGTATTATGTCGGCATGGCAAGCAACGAACTCCGCCCGGTCATCAAGCTCCGGTCCACGGCGGGGACCGGCTTCACCTACGTGACCCGAAAGAACCGCCGTAGCAACCCCGACCGCATGGCTCTGCGCAAGTACGACCCGGTCGCCGGTCGGCACGTCGACTTCCGAGAGGAGCGCTGAGGTACGCCATGCGCAAGGAAACCCACCCCGCCTACGGGCCCGTCGTCTTCCGTGACCGCGCCGCGGGTCACGCCTTCCTCACCCGCTCGACCATGACCAGCGAGAAGGCGGTCGAGTGGGAGGACGGCGCCACCTACCCGGTCGTGGACGTCGAGATCTCCGACGCCAGCCACCCCTTCTACACCGGCACAGCCCGCGTCCTGGACACGGCCGGGCGCGTGGAGCGCTTCGAGCGCCGGTACGGAAAGCGGCTCGCGGCGTAGAGCCCGCTCGTGGCCGTCGCCGCACCCGGCGATGCGGGCCACTGAGAACGCAACAGGTGAGCACATACAGGTAGGCGATCTCCTACGGTTGACTCGTAGGAGATCGCCTACCTATTCTTTTGGGCATGGCCATCACGCACGCCTCATTCGTCACGCTTCCCGTCTCCGACCAGGACCGCGCCCTGCGCTTCTACCGGGACGTCCTGGGCATGGAGGTCACCGTCGACCGGGACATGCCCCAGGGCCGCTGGCTCCAGGTGGCCCCCGTGGGGGCCCAGACCGTCTTCACGCTCTCAGGGCCGGGCATGGGTGGTTTCGAGCCCGGTTCCGCGCGGGGGATCATGTTGGTCACGACCGACGTCGACGCGGACCGCGCCCGGCTCACCGCGGCCGGGATCGCCGTGCAGGGACCGGACGAACTCCCCTGGGGGCGGATGGCCTCCTTCACGGACCCCGACGGCAACGGTCTGATGCTGCTGACGGAGAAGGAAGGCTTCTGACCGCTCCATGAACGGTACGGGTACCGCCGCCGAGGACCGCGTCTTCGCCGCGCTCGCCAACGCCACCCGGCGCGAGGTGCTGCGGCTGCTGCGCGAGCGCGGGCCGCAGCCCGTACAGGCACTCGCCGACCACTTCGACATGCGCCGCCCGAGTCTCTCGGAACACCTCAAGGTGCTCCGGGAGGCCGGCCTCGTCTCCGAGCGGCGCTCCGGCCGGCAGCGGATCTACCAGCTGGAGGCGGCCCCGCTCGCCGAGGTGCAGGACTGGCTCCATCCGTACGAGCGGTTCTGGCGCGACCGGCTGAAGGGGCTCGGCGCCCTGCTGGACGCCATGCCCGACGATGAGCGGCCATGAGCACACCACCGGAGCCGGCGGCGGACGACGACCTGACCGTCGTCCGCGTCGACCAGTTCTTCCCGCACCCGCCCGCCAAGGTCTGGCGCGCCCTGACCGAGCCCGAACTGCTCGCCCGCTGGCAGATGCCCGGGTCCGAGGACTTCCGGCTCGAGGTCGGGCACACGTACCGGATGACCTCGGTCCCGCGCCCCAACTCCCGCTTCTCCGGCGTCGTCGAGGTGCGGGTCCTCGCGTTTGACGCCGGGCGGACGCTGTCGCTCCGGTGGGCCGACGCCGATCCGGCCAATCCGGCGGACTGGACCATCACGTGGACCCTGGAACAGGAAGGGCGTGGAACGCGTCTCTTCCTCGTGCACGAAGGATTCGATCCGGACGATCCGGCGCAGATGATGGCGCGGAAGATCATGAACGGGGGATGGCGGGGGCATGTGCTCCCGGCTCTGGGGCAGACGCTGGAACGGCTCGGGTAGACGGCCGTCCATGCTGTAACCGCAGGAACACCGCCCGTGCACGTGCATCTGCTCATGCATCTGCACATGAACAAGGTTATGATCCGGGTCAGTTGACCAGAGCATCCATGGCCACATCAGCCAGTGCACCACCGGGGAGCGACCTGTGGACCGCGACGTTGACAGCGTGTACGGGGGGTACGACGTGTACAACGGCATGGCTGCCACGCAGCTGGACGGAGTGGCCTGGCAGAAGAGCCGGCACAGCAACTCGCAGGGATCCTGCGTGGAGTTCGCGCGGCTGCCCGGGGGCGAAGTGGCCGTACGCAACTCGCGCTTCCCGGACGGACCCGCGCTCGTGTACACGCGCGCGGAGATCGAGGCCATGCTCCTCGGTGTCAAGGACGGCGAGTTCGACCACCTGGCGGCGAGCTGACACCCGCGCTCGGGTGTCCTGGGTCCGGTGGGGCCCGGCGACGGTGTCTTCGTGACGGGTGTGTGGACGCGCGTAGAAACACGGCACACGCGTGCGCCGTACGTCCTCAGTCGGCCGGCCCGATCCGGAACAGCGCCCAGACCACCTTGCCGCTGAGGGTGCCCGCGAGCGGATGCCAGCCCCAGCTGTCGGCGAAGGAGTCGACCAGGAACAGGCCGCGCCCCGACTCGGCGGAGAAGTCGTCGGAGTCGCGCGGTACCGGCGTCTCGTGGCTGGGGTCGCGCACCGCGCACACCAGCCGGCCGGTCCAGCGCATCAGGTGCAGCCGTACGCACGGGGGCTGCCCGGCGCACGCGGGGTCGGCGGGGTCGAAAGCCGCGGCCCGCGGAGCCTCGTCGGAAGGGTGGCGGGCGTCGGGCAGGCCGTGTCGCAGGGCGTTGGTGACGAGTTCGGAGACCACCAGGCATATGTCGTCGAAGTGATCGCCGACGTCCCAGCGGTCCAGGGTGTCCCGGGTGAAGTGCCGGGCCTCGCGCACCGCCTCGTAGCGGGCGGGCAGGGCGCGGGAGGCGGCATCGGATACGGCCGAGGGATCCAGCGGTGGAAGGCCCTGCCGTAACGGCTTGAGCATGGTCGATCCATTCGTCCCCATGCGAGGCACTCCCGGGAATTCGCGGTCGTTGCGATGCAGCGGTGGCGCGGGACCATGGTTTCGGATGCGTAGAGCAGATGCAAGGGCAGATGCACGTGCACGCGACCGAATTGGACCCGCCCGTACCGCTTGTTGGCCATTTTTTCCGTCATCTTCACGGTGTCGACCGCCAGTGGTCGTGACCTTTCACAGGTAGGAACGGCCGTCGACTTTCCGTTTCCGTAACCGTACGAGTACTGCTCGAAGTGTTTTAGTGGCAGACTTCGGGCCCTGAAGACGGTTGGGGAGGCTGGCGAACGTGAGCGCGGGAGAGCCCGGATCGGTGGTGCGGCGCATGCTGCTCGGCTCGCAACTCAGGCGACTGCGCGAGGCGCGCGGGATCACGCGTGAGGCGGCGGGGTACTCCATCCGCGCCTCCGAGTCGAAGATCAGCCGGATGGAACTGGGCCGGGTGAGCTTCAAGACCCGTGACGTGGAAGACCTGCTGACGCTGTACGGCATCACCGACGAGGTCGAACGCGAGTCGCTGCTCTCCCTCGCGCGCGAGGCCAACGTGGCGGGCTGGTGGCACAGTTACACGGACGTGCTGCCCAGCTGGTTCCCCACCTATGTGGGCCTGGAGGGTGCCGCATCCCTGATCCGCGCCTACGAGGTGCAGTTCGTGCACGGTCTGGTCCAGACGGCGGAGTACGCGCGCGCGGTGGTCCGGCGCGGCATGAAGGGCGCGAGCGCGGACGACGTGGAGCGGCGGGTGGCGCTGCGCATGGAGCGGCAGAAGCACCTGCTCGCCTCCGACGCGCCGGAGTTCCACATCGTCCTCGACGAGGCCGCCCTGCGCCGGCCGTACGGCGACCGCGAGGTGATGCGGGGCCAGCTCCAGCACCTGATCGACGTCTCCGAGCGGCCCAACGTGCGGCTGCAGATCATGCCGTTCGGCTTCGGCGGGCACTCCGGCGAGAGCGGCGCCTTCACCCTCCTCAGCTTCCCCGAGTCCGACCTGTCCGACGTCGTCTACCTGGAGCAACTGACCAGCGCGCTCTATCTGGACAAGCGCGAGGACGTCGCCCATTACGAGCAGGCTCTCAAGGAGCTCCAGCAGGACAGCCCGGGTCCCGACGAGAGCCGCGATCTTCTCCGGGGTCTCCTTCAACTCTCTTGAAACACAAGTACGATGACGCGTGATCAGTACTGGCGTGGATCTGGTGTCCGCTAGCGATTGAGGGATCACATGTCGTCCTACTTCAACGACCTGGCCCAGCAGTACATCGACGGTGAGTGGCGGCCGGGCACCGGTTCCTGGGACGTCATCGACTTCAACCCGTACGACGACGAGAAGCTGGCCTCGATCACGGTGGCCACGGTCGACGAGGTCGACCAGGCCTACCAGGCGGCCGCCCGCGCCCAGAGGCAGTGGGCCGCGACCAACCCCTACGCCCGGCGCACGGTCTTCGAGAAGGCCCTCAGGCTGATCGAGGACCGCGAGCAGGAGATAGCCGACCTGATCATCGCGGAGCTGGGCGGCACGCGCGTGAAGGCGGGCTTCGAGCTGCACCTCGCCAAGGAGTTCCTGCGCGAGGCGGTCCACCTGGCGCTGCGCCCCGAGGGCAGGATCGTGCCCTCCCCGATCGACGGCAAGGAGAACCGCGTCTACCGCCTCCCGGTGGGCGTCGTGGGCGTGATCAGCCCGTTCAACTTCCCGTTCCTGCTGTCGATCAAGTCGGTGGCCCCGGCACTCGCCCTCGGCAACGCCGTGGTCCTCAAACCGCACCAGAACACCCCGATCGCCGGCGGCACCCTGGTCGCGAAGATCTTCGAGGAGGCCGGCCTGCCCGGCGGCCTGCTCAACGTCGTCGTCACCGACATAGCCGAGATCGGTGACGCCTTCATCGAGCACCCGGTTCCCAAGGTCATCTCCTTCACCGGTTCCGACAAGGTCGGCCGGCACGTGGCCACCGTGTGCGCCAGGAACTTCAAGCGCTCGGTGCTCGAACTGGGCGGCAACAGCGCGCTGGTCGTCCTGGACGACGCCGACATCGACTACGCGGTCGACGCGGCGGTCTTCAGCCGGTTCGTCCACCAGGGCCAGGTCTGCATGGCCGCCAACCGGGTCCTCGTGGACCGCTCGGTCGCCGACGAGTTCACCGAGAAGTTCGTCGCCAAGGTCAGGTCCCTCAAGGTCGGCGACCCGCGCGACCCGGAGACCGTCATCGGCCCGGTGCTCGACTCCCGGCAGGCGAACGCGATCTCGGGCACGGTCGAGCAGGCGCTCGCCGAGGGCGCCACGGCCCTGGTGCACGGCGCCACCGACGGCAACCTGGTCGAGCCCAGCGTGCTCACCGACGTCCCCGCCGGCTCCCCCCTGCTCGAGCAGGAGGTCTTCGGCCCGGTCGTCTTCCTCGTCCCGTTCGACGGCGAGGAGGAGGCGGTCCGGATCGTCAACGACACCCCGTACGGCCTCAGCGGCGCCGTCCACACCGGTGACGTCGAGCGCGGTGTGGACTTCGCCAAGCAGATCGAGACCGGCATGTTCCACGTGAACGACGGGACCGTGCACGACGAGCCGATCGTCCCCTTCGGCGGTGAGAAGCACTCCGGCCTCGGCCGTCTGAACGGCGAGACCACGCTGGAGGCCTTCACCACCGTCAAGTGGATCTCGGTCCAGCACGGGCGCAGCGGCTTCCCGTTCTGACGCACGCGCGCGTGTGAGCGGACTTTTCCGAAACCGGCGGGCCATTGAGGCCAGGATCTGACCTCAATCGCCCGTAACTTCGGTGGCGTCAGGGGGCGGAGCGCCCCGGCGGCACCCAGGAAAGGCGGTCGGCCATGGTCAAGCACGTACCGGCGGAGGCGCAGGGCGACGAGCGCGGCGCGCTGCTGGCGTTCATCGAGGAGCAGCGCGGAGGCATCCGCCGGGCACTGCTCGGGCTGACGGAGGAGCAGGCCCGCTCCCGTCCGAGCGCCAGTGAGCTGTCGCTCGGCGGACTGCTCAAGCATGCCGCCGAGGTCGAGCAGACCTGGATCGCGCGGGCCAGGCAGGAGCCGCCGGCCGTGCACCGCGACCAGTCGAACTGGCACGAGTGCTTCCAGCTGACGGACGACGAGACGGTGGCGGGGCAGCTGGCCTACTGGGAGCAGGTCGCCGCCGAGACGGAGAAGTTCATCCGGTCCGCGCCGAGCCTGGACGACTCCTTCCCGTTGCCGCCCGACCCCTGGTTCCCGCCGGAGGGCCGCGTCTCGCTGCGCTGGGTGTGCCTGCATCTGATCCGCGAGACGGCCCGGCACGCGGGTCACGCCGACATCATCCGGGAGTCGCTGGACGGCCGGACCGCCTTCGAGCTGGTGGCCCTGGAGCAGGCCGAGTAGCCGTACGGCAATAACCTGGACCGCATGTCAGCGATCCGCCTCCTCGTGCTGGGCGCGGTCCGCCAGCACGGACGGGCCCACGGCTACCAGGTCCGGGGCGACCTGGAGTACTGGGGCGCGCACGAGTGGTCCAACGCCAAACCGGGTTCGGTCTACCACGCCCTGAAGCAGATGGCGAAGCAGGGACTGCTCCACGCGCACGAGATCGCGCCGTCCACGGCCGGGGGCCCGCCGCGCACCGAGTACGAGGTCACGGACCGGGGAACCGAGGAGTACTTCCGGCTGCTGCGCGAGGCCCTCGTCTCCTACGACCAGAGGACGGACGTGAAGTCGGCCGCCATCGGCTTCATGGTCGACCTGCCGCGCGCCGAGGCGGTGGCGCTCCTGACGGAGCGGATCCGGCGGACCGAGGAGTGGCGCTCCACCGTCACCGAGCACTACGTGCCCGAGGACGGTCCGGAGCAGCTCGGCCACATCGGCGAGATCATGAATCTCTGGGTCCACACGGCCGACGCCGAGGCCGAGTGGACCCAAGGGCTGATCGGGCGGATCGAGGGCGGGGCGTACACCTTCGCGGGCGAGGGCGAGCCGTTCGTGGGTGTGCTGGGCGAGGGCGAGGAGAACCCGTACGCGACGGGGGAGCGGCATCCGGGGGACGACCGCTGATCACTCCCGGTCCGTCGCCTCGCGCTTCGGATGCGCTCCGCTCCGCCTTCGGCTCGCTCCTCGACTCGGCTTGCTCCCCGACGCTTTTCTCCCGCCTTCTCTCCGACGCTCCTAGTGGTGGAAGCCGGTGGCCGCCTCCTTGTCCCGGGTCAGGGGGTGCGGCTGGCGGCGCAGTTCGGGCAGCAGCCGGGTGAGGTCCTCGACGAACAGGGCGCCCAGATCGTGGGTGAAGCCGTTGCGGCAGACCACCCGCAGGACGGACAGGTCCTCCCGGTCGGCCGGGAAGGTGTAGGCCGGCACGAGCCAGCCGTGCTCGCGCATGCGCCGGGAGACGTCGAAGACGTCGTACGACGTCACGTGGTCGGCGGTGGTGAAGGCGAACACCGGCAGTTGGTCGCCCCGCGTGAGCAGCTTGAAGTCGTCGAGCTCCTCGACCCGCCGGGCGAGCGACATCGCCACGTCCCGGGTCGACTGCTGCACCGCGCGGTAGCCCTCGCGGCCCAGCCGCAGGAACGTGTAGTACTGGGCGACCACTTGGGCGCCCGGCCGGGAGAAGTTGAGCGCGAAGGTCGGCATGTCGCCGCCGAGGTAGTTGACCCGGAAGACCAGTTCCTCGGGCAGCGCCTCGGTGTCCCGCCACAGAGCCCAGCCCACGCCCGGGTAGACCAGTCCGTACTTGTGCCCCGAGGTGTTGATCGAGGCCACGCGCGGCAGGCGGAAGTCCCACACCAGGTCCTCGTCGAGGAAGGGCGCGATCATCGCGCCTGAGGCGCCGTCCACGTGCACGGGAATGTCGAGGCCGGTGCGCTCCTGGAGGGCGTCCAGGGCCGCGCACAGTTCGGCGATCGGCTCGTAGGAGCCGTCGAAGGTGGAGCCGAGGATGCCGACGACCCCGATGGTGTTCTCGTCGCACAGTTCGGCGGCGGCCTGCGGATCGAGGTGGTAGCGGTCGCCCTCCATCGGGACCAGCCGGGCCTCCACCTCCCAGAAGTTGCAGAACTTCTCCCAGCAGACCTGGACGTTGATACCCATGACCAGGTTCGGGCGGGCCCCCGGGTAGCGGTCCGCGTTGCGCTTGGACCAGCGCCGCTTCAGCGCCATGCCGGCGAGCATGCACGCCTCGCTGGAACCGGTCGTCGAACACCCCACGGTGCTGGCGGGGTCCGGCGCGTTCCACAGGGCCGCGAGCATCGCCACACAGCGCCGCTCCAGTTCGGCGGTGCGCGGGTACTCGTCCTTGTCGATCATGTTCTTGTCGCTGCACTCCGCCATCAGCACCCCGGCCTGCGGCTCCATCCAGGTGGTGACGAAGGTGGCGAGGTTCAGCCGCGCGTTGCCGTCCAGCATCAGCTCGTCGTGCACCAGCTGGTACGCCGTCGACGGCGGCAGCGGCGCGTCCGGGAGCCGGTGGGTGGGCGGGGCCTCGGTCATGCCGCTGACCGGGTTCGCCTCACCGAAGAACGGGTTGACGGACATCAGCCGGTGGTCGTGCTTCGCGGGGCCTTTGTGCAGGGCCATGAACGTGCCTCCATGGGGATGTCAGCGGATCGGGACGCCGTCCGGGCGCAGGAGCATCTGCGGTCGCCCGGTCACCACCAGCCAGGCCGGCAACGAGGCGATGCACAGCAGGGCCAGGACGGCCGGCGAGGCGACCAGGACGGCGGCGGTGAACAGACTCACCCAGCCCTGCCGGGTGATCGCCAGGAGCATGCCCAGCACTCCTGTCGCCACGCCCACCGAGGGGTGGACCGCGGGTACCAGTGCGTGGGCGCACAGGCCCAGCGCGGTACCGACGAACACGGCCGGGAAGATGCGCCCGCCCCGGAAGCCGCAGGCGGCCGCGACGAGCAGCGCCGCGAGCTTCACCACCGCCAGCGCCGCGAACCCGCCCGCCGACCGTCCCTCGGGGGCACGGGCCAGCTCCGCGACCTCGTCCAGCCCCTTGAAAAGGGTCAGTTGGCCGCCGACGGCCGCCAGCGCCCCGAGGACGACCCCGCCCGCCGGAAGCATCAGCATCGGGTGCCGCAGCCGCCGGAAGGCCGCGTGGACGTACGGGAAGGCGTACACGGCGCACATACCGAGCAGCGCGGCCGCCGAGGCGGTCACCATGGCCGCCGTCACGTCGCCCCAGCGGGGGTGGCCGAAGGGCGGCAGGCCCAGGTCGAACGTCGGATGGAACACCAGGGTGGTCGTGAGGGCGCCGCATGTGCCGGCCGTCAGCGACGCGAACAGGTTGTCCCACAGCCGTCCCCGCATCGGCCGCCCGGCCAGCGCCTCGGAGACGACCAGCGCCGCCGCCACCGGCGTCCCGAACAGCGCCCCGATCGTGCCCGCCTCGGCCAGCGCGGGCCACAGGCGGCCCTCCGCCCGGGGAACCACGCGCCCTCCCAGCCACGCCGCGAGGCCGATGTTCACGGCGATGATCGGGTTCTCCGGGCCCAGGCTCGGACCGCCGGCCAGCATCAGACCGGCCGCCAGCACCAGGCCCGGCAGCACGACCGGCGGCAGGACCGGCGCGTCGAGCCCGAGCGTGGCCGGGTCGGGCCCGGCGTGCCCGGGTACCTTCCAGACCACCAGGCCGACGGCCAGGCCGGTCGCGATCAGCATCACGAACATCCACAGCACGGAGTACCGGCCGATGCCCAGCGCGTCGGGCAGGGGGCCCCACAGCACGTGCTGGAGCCGTTCCGCGGCCGTACTCACCCCGATGAAGACCAGGGCGGCCGCCACCCCCACGACGACGGCGGGCAGGATCAGCGGGAGCAGCGCCCGCGCCGGGGCCGGCGGAGCGGTCGGGGGCGGTTGCTGCGCCATGTCCTGGGCCACGGGCTCACCATAAGCGGACGAAAGGGGCTCAACATCCGGAAGGAAATGCCCGTCCGGCGGGAAATGCCGCTTGCACCTCACGTGACGTGAGGCTGCAGCGTGGAGGCCGTACGGACGACGAAGGAGCGGAAAGTGAGTTACTCCGTGGGACAGGTCGCGGGGTTCGCCGGGGTCACGGTGCGCACCCTGCACCACTACGACGAGATCGGGCTGCTCGTGCCCAGCGAGCGCACCCGCGCCGGCCACCGGCGCTACGCCGACGCCGACCTCGACCGGCTCCAGCAGATCCTGTTCTACCGGGAGCTCGGCTTCCCGCTCGACGACGTCGCGGCCCTGCTCGACGACCAGGCCACCGGCAAGGCGGACGCACGCGTGCATCTGCGCCGGCAGCACGAACTGCTGACCGCCCGGATCGAGAAGCTGCAGAAGATGGCCGCGGCCGTGGAACACGCCATGGAGGCACGCACGATGGGCATCAATCTCACCCCCGAGGAGCGGTTCGAGGTCTTCGGGGACAAGGATCCCGAGCAGTACGCCGAGGAGGCCGAGCAGCGCTGGGGCGGCACCGAGGCCTACACCGAGTCGCAGCGCCGGGCCGCCCGCTACACCAAGGAGGACTGGAAGCGCCTCCAGGCCGAGGTCGACGACTGGACCGAGCGCTACGTCGCCGTCATGGCCGCGGGCGGGGAGCCGACCGGCGAGGCGGCCATGGACCTGGCCGAGGAGCACCGCCAGCACATCAACACCTGGTACTACGAGTGCCATCACGTCATGCACCGCTGCCTGGGCGCGATGTACGTCGCCGACGAGCGGTTCAAGGCGTTCTACGACTCCATGCGGCCCGGTCTCGCCGACCACCTGAGCGAGGCGATCACCGCGAACGCCGACCGGCACACCGCCTGATCCCCGGCCGGGCAGGAGGCCGGTCCGGGAGGAGATCGGTCCGGGAGAGGACCGCCGGTGACCTGCCGGTGACCTACTCCCGGGCCAGCACGACCGCGGTGCCGTACGCACACACCTCGGTGCCCGTGTCCGCGGCCTCCGTCACGTCGAACCGGAACGCCAGCACCCCGTTGGCCCCACGCGCGCGTGCCTGCTCCACCAGCCGTTCCATGGCCTGGTTGCGGGTCTGTACGAGGGTCTTGGTGAGCCCCTTCAGCTCGCCGCCGATCATCGGCTTCAGCCCGGCGCCGATCTGGCTGCCGAGATGCCGGGACCGCACGGTGAGACCGAACACCTCACCGATCACCTCCTGCACCCGGTGTCCGGGCACGTCGTTCGTCGTCACGACCAGCACGTCGGGCCGGGGCCCCTGGCCGCCGCCGTAGTCCTCGAGTCCCATGGGTCACAGCCTTGCCCCAGTTGTCGCACAGTGCATCCTGGAGCCACCGGTGGAACCTGGGGCGGTCACATCGCGTTGATAGCTTTGTGCGGCCGCACAAGCGCGCGAAAGCCGCCCTCATCCCCTCAGGAGCCCGGACCCGTGATGACTCTCGCCCTCGGCCCGAGCTGGCTGGATCCCAATTACCTGCTCGACACGTACAGCATCTGGGGTCTGCTGCTCATCGTCTTCGCCGAGTCCGGCCTGCTCATCGGGTTCTTCCTGCCGGGTGACTCGCTGCTGTTCACGTGCGGTCTGCTGATCACGTCCGGCGATCTCGACTTCCCGCTCTGGGGCGCGATCGGCCTGATCTGCCTCGCCGCGGTCCTCGGCGACCAGGCGGGCTACATGTTCGGCAAGAAGGTCGGCCCGTCGCTCTTCAACCGCCCGGACTCCCGCCTCTTCAAGCAGGAGAACGTCACCAAGGCGCACGAGTTCTTCGAGAAGTACGGCCCGAAGTCCCTGATCCTGGCCCGCTTCGTGCCGGTCGTCCGCACGTTCACGCCGATCATCGCGGGCGTCAGCGGCATGAAGTACCGCTCGTTCCTGATCTTCAACGTCATCGGCGGCGTCCTGTGGGGCGCGGGCGTCACCCTGCTCGGCTCCTGGCTCGGCAACATCGAGTTCGTCACCAAGAACATCGAGGCGATCCTCATCCTGATCGTCCTCGTCTCGGTGGTCCCGATCGCCATCGAGTTCCTCCGCGCGCGCGGCAAGAACAAGCAGGCTCCCCAGGAGACGCCCCGGCCCGCCCCGCAGCCCGCGTACCAGCAGCAGCCGGTCATGGACGACGCGACGACCCAACTGCGCCGCATCGAGCCGGAGGACCCCTACCAGCAGCAGTACCAGCACCAGCCGCAGCAGCACGGGCAGCAGCCGTCGTACCAGCAGCAGGAACAGCAGCAGTACTGGAACCAGGGCCATCAGGGCTACGACAACCAGGGCCACCAGGGCCACCAGGGCTACGACGGCCAGGGCCACGCGGGCCACCAGGGCTACGACGGCCAGGGCCACCCGGGCCACCAGGGCTACGACGGCCAGTACTACGACCAGCAGCAGTACCCGCAGCAGCGTGGCCCCCAGCAGCACGACCGCAACGGGTACCCCCAGGGCTACTAGGCCGCTCAGAAGCCCCTGGTCCGCTTGGCGGCCCGGCGCTTGCCCGCGGAGCCGACCCGCAGGAACAGCCGGGAGATCTCCGACCCCAGGTTCACCCCGATGGCGATGGCCATGGCCAGCGACGCGGCCTTGGCCAACGACACCAGTCCCTTGTCCACCTCGTTCTGGGCGATGGACAACAGCCCGAAGTACGTCGCCGAACCGGGCAGCAGCGGCCCGATCGCAGCGGTCGTGTACGGCAGCGCCGACGCGAACCGGTACCGCGACAGCAGCTGCCCGAACAGCCCCACCAGCCCCGCGGCCACCGCCGTGGACGCCACCGGCGAGAAGTCGGCCGCGTAGTGCATCGCGCCGTACACCGACCAGGCGACGCCGCCGTTGAGCGTCACCCACAGCACGGTGGACCGTTCCTGCTGCAGCAGCACCGCGAAGGTCAGCGACAGCACCATGGAGGCCGCGATCTGCACCAGCGGCCGCTCGTTGATGATCATCGCCGCGTCCGGATTCAGCGTGCCGCCGAGCTGCACGCCGAAGTACAGGACGACCAGCACGCCGATGACGATGCCGACGAAGAAGTACATGACCTCCAGCAGGCGCGCGGCCGCGGTGATGTAGAACCCCGTCAGCCCGTCCTGCACGCCCGCCACCAGCGCCCGGCCGGGCAGCAGTGCGAACAGTCCACCGGTGATCACGGCGGACGCCTTCACGTCGACATGGGCCAGCGCGAACGCCACACCGATCGCCGCGGGCGGCATCGCGGCGACCGTGAACTGGTAGAACTCCGGCAGTCCGCGACCCGCGCACAGCCACGCCAGCCGGTCGCCGAGCATCGCGCCCAACGCCGCCGCGACGAACACCACCAGGTCACCGCCGACCAGCACCGAGGCCGCACCGGCCAGCAGACCGCTCGCCAGGGTCAGCGCCCAGCCGGGGTAGGGGTGCCGGTTTCGGCGCATCTCCGCGAGTCGCCGGTAGGCCTCCTCCAGGGACACGTGCGTCTCGGGGTCCGTCAGGTCGTCCACCAGACGGAACACGGCCGACAGACGGGTGTAGTCGGTGCCGCGCCGGCGCACCGTGCGCGAGGCCGTCACCGGGTCGTCCACCAGCGACGGCTGGTAGGAGATCGACAGCAGTGTGAAGGTGGCGGTCGGCTCGCAGCGGTCCAGGCCGTAGGACCGGCACACCGCGAACATCGCGGCCTCCACGTCCTCCGCGCCCTCACCGCCGGCCAGCAGCAGCTCCCCGATACGCAGCGTCAGGTCGAGGACGCGCGGGACCGCCGGGACGCCCTCCTCCGCGCGCTGTGCGGGCTCCACCGTCGGCCGCTCGGACACCGGCATGCGCAGCATCGTGCGCATCCGGTCCTGCCAGGGCGCGTCCTTGACCAGGCTGACCGCGGGCACGCCCAGCGCCGGTGTGAACCCGGGCAGGGTGTCATGGACGCTGTAGGCGCTCGGCACGCTGAACGCCGAGCCCTCCGGCTCGGCGGTCGACGCCTGCGGTGCCTCCAGACCGACCGGGACGGCGAACTCGGACGTGGTCTCCGGCTCGCCGCCGCTCTCGGGGACCGCGATGCCCTCGGGGACCGCGAACTCGGAGGTGATCTCCGGGTCGTACCGCGCCTCGTCCGATCGGGGCTTCTTGTCCGCCGCCTCCGCCACTTCGTACCGCTCCCTGAACGCGACCTTCCGTAAGCCTCAGTATGCGCACAGACAGCCGAACGGCCGCACAGTCTCCACGAGACCGCACGGCCGATCACATTTCGGCGCACGCGCAGCGATCATCGCTCGCGCACCCGCTCGAGGCGCGCGACCAGGTCCGCGAGAGCGGCGCCGGTCAGGCGCGACAGGCGTGCTCAGTGGCCGCCCTGCTCCTTGAAGCGCTTGTACGACCGCTCGATCTCCACCTCGGCGTCCTGGCGACCCACCCAGTTGGCGCCCTCGACCGACTTGCCGGGCTCCAGGTCCTTGTACACCTCGAAGAAGTGCTGGATCTCCAGGCGGTCGAACTCGGACACGTGGTGGATGTCGCGCAGGTGCTCGACACGCGGGTCGGTGGCCGGGACGCACAGCAGCTTGTCGTCGCCGCCCGCCTCGTCCGTCATCCGGAACATGCCGATCGCACGGCACTTGATGAGGCAGCCCGGGAAGGTCGGCTCGTCCAGGATGACCAGCGCGTCCAACGGGTCGCCGTCCTCGCCGAGAGTGTTCTCGACGAAGCCGTAGTCGGTCGGGTAGGCGGTCGAGGTGAAGAGGCGACGGTCCAGGCGGATCCGACCGGTCTCGTGGTCCACCTCGTACTTGTTCCGCGAACCCTTCGGGATCTCGATCGTGACGTCGAACTCCACCGGTGGCTCCTCCATGATCAACACATAGTTCTGGTGGTTAAGTGTCCCTCACGCAGGTGTGTGATCGCGAAAGGGGCTGGTGGTCGTGCCAGAGCTGAGGCCTTGGCGGGCCGCGAGACCGCAGGTGATGCGGGTCGCGAACGCCGTACGACCGCGTCTGGCGCGCGCCGCGACGGCCGCGAGACCGAGGGTCGCACGGCTCACGCGGGCCGTGAAACCGCAGCTCGCGCGGGCTCCCAGGACCCCGGCAGCCCGGACCTGGCAGTACACCGCGGGCGCCGCCACCGCCGGTCTGGCACTGGCCGCCGTCGTGGTGACCGTCGCCGGCCCGTGGGACGCCACCGGTCAGCGTACGGCCGAGCGGGAGCGGGCGGCCGCACTGGAGCGGCCGGGTGGCGCAGATCACGACGGCTCCGGCGGCTCGGGCACGCGGGACGGGGCGCCCCGCCCCGCCCCGAGCGCCCCGTCCGTCCTGGCCGGTCTGGGCGGCGCCGCGGACGCGGTGAGCGCCCGGAAGACCCCGCCCGACGGAAAGGCCCTCGCGGACGTCCTGGAGCCCCTCCTCGGCGCCCCCGCGCTCGGCGGCACCCACACGGCGGCCGTCGTCGACATGAGCACCGGCAAGCAGCTCTACGGCACCGGAGCCGGCCAGGCCCTCACCCCCGCCTCCACCACCAAGATCGCCACCGCGGTCGCCGCGCTGTCCGCCCTCGGCGCCGACCACCGCCTCACCACCCGCGCCGCCCTCGAATCCGACACCGGCGAGCTGATCCTGGTCGGCGGCGGCGACCCCACGCTCACCGCACACCCCGAGACCGGGGGAGGCTGGGCGAACCTGCGCGCCCTGGCCGCCGACACCGCCGCCGCCCTCAAGGAGCGCGGCATCGCCAAGATCACCCTCTCCTACGACAGCACGCTCTACGCCGGCCCCGCCCTGCACCCCGTCGGCGTCAACGAGAACCTCGCCCCCGTGAGCGCCCTCAGCGTCGACGAGGGCCGCACCGACAAGTCCGTCAGCGGGCCGGCGACGCGCGTCGGCGACCCGGCGGCGGACGCGGCCGGCAAGTTCGCGGGCTTCCTCGAGGCGGCCGGCGTCAAGACCACGGCCCCCGGCCCCTCCAAGGCCACCGGCCGCGCCGAGACCCTCGCCACGGTCTCCTCGCCCCCGCTGTCCGCCCTGGTCGAGCGCATGCTCACCAACAGCGACAACGACATCGCCGAGGCCTTGGCCCGCCAGACCGCCCTCGCGTCCGGCCGGGCGGCGAGCTTCGACGGCGGCGCCAAGGCCATCGCCGCCCAGCTGACACGGCTCGGGCTGCCGATGTCCGGCGCCGCCTTCCACGACGGCAGCGGCCTCGACCGCGACGACCGGCTCACCGCGAACCTCCTCACGGCCCTCCTGGTCAAGGCCGCCGACCCCGCCCGGCCCGGACTGCGCCCCGTCCTCACCGGCCTCCCCGTGGCCGGCTTCACCGGCACCCTCATCACCCGCTACACCGACGGCGCCGCGGGAGTCGTCCGGGCCAAGACCGGCACCCTGACCGGCGTCAACACCCTGGCCGGCACCGTCGTGGACACCGACGGCCACCTCCTGGCCTTCGCCTTTCTGGCCTCCGGCACGACGGACCCCCTGGGGGCGCAGGCGGCCCTGGACAAGACGGCGACGGCTCTCGCGGGGTGCGGCTGCCGCCAGGGCCCGTCGTAGGGCCCTGACCGGTGGGGCGGCCGCTTCGCCCGCGGCGGCCGCCGACCTCACCGCCTGCCTCCCGGGGCCCTGCTCACGTACCGTTGACGCATGACGAGCTTCGGTGGCACCGCATCTCCCGGGATGGTCGACTGGAACCTCGCGGTGGCGACCGCGACACGGCTCGTACGACCGGGCCCCGAAGTCAGCCGTGACGAGGCCAGGGCCGTCGTCACGGAGCTGCGCCGGCACGCGAAGGCCTCGGAGGAGCACGTCCGGGGCTTCACCCGTATGGGCACCGAGTCGACCCACGACACCCCCGTCCTGGTCGTCGACCGCCCCGGCTGGGTCCGCGCGAACGTCGCCGGCTTCCGCGAGATCCTGAGGCCCCTCCTGGAGAAGATGCAGGAACGCCGTGCCGGCAGCCCGGGCAGCACCGTCCTCGGCGCCGTCGGCGGCAAGGTGACCGGCGTCGAACTCGGCATGCTGCTGTCGTTCCTGTCCTCCCGCGTCCTCGGCCAGTACGAGACCTTCGCCCCCGCCACCCGCGACCTGCCGGCCGGCGGGGCGCCCGACGCGCCGTCAGGCGGCGGCGGCCGCCTGCTGCTCGTCGCGCCCAACATCGTCCACGTGGAGCGCGAACTCGACGTCCAGCCGCACGACTTCCGGATGTGGGTGTGCCTGCACGAGGAGACGCACCGCACCCAGTTCACCGCCGTCCCCTGGCTGCGCGACCACCTCGAGGGCGAAATCCAGTCGTTCTTGGCGGAGACCGACGTCGACCCCATGACCTTCCTGGAGCGCATCAGGGAAGCCGCCCAGTCCCTCGCCGGGGGCCGTCCCGAGGGCGAGGAGGACGACGGCGGGCACTCCTTCGTCGAACTCGTGCAGACCCCGGCCCAGCGCGAGATCCTCGGCCGCCTCACCGCGGTCATGTCCCTGCTGGAGGGCCACGCCGACTACGTCATGGACGGAGTGGGTCCAGAAGTCGTACCGACCGTCTCCGAGATTCGCGAGAAGTTCCAGCAGCGCCGGGCCAAGGGCGCTTCCCGGCTCGACCTCGCCCTGCGCAAGCTGCTGGGTCTGGATGCCAAACTGAAGCAGTACCGGGACGGCGAGCGCTTCGTACGTGCCGTCGTCGACCAGGTCGGCATGGACGGCTTCAACCGCGTGTGGACCTCCCCCAACACCCTGCCCACCAAGGCGGAGATCGCCAAACCGGCGGACTGGGTCGCACGGGTGCACCGCAGGACCGGGTCGTGAACGCCGCGGGAAAGTCGTGAACCGGATCCGGCCGACGGCAGGCGAACGCCCCTCCAATCACCCGTCCGAGGGACCGTGAGCCGTGGGTAGGCGTGCAATGCTCGGGGAACGGCCCGCTTCTGTCACCATCTTCACACTCTGAGTGACCGAATCTCGGGCTCACCCCCCGAAAACTTCATGAAGGGAACCGGACATGGGTCCCCATCCTGCGGTCGCGGCGATACGCCTGGCGGTCCGCCGCGTCCTTCACGACATCATGACCGAACACAGCCGCAGCGTCGGAGCAGTGGCCGCCGCCGCGGCGCCCGCCGGCCGCGCCCGCGAACACAGCCGGACCGAGCGCCCGCCGTCCCCGCTCGTGCTCGTCGCGTGCTCCGGCGGCGCCGACTCCATGGCGCTCGCCTCCGCCCTCGCCTTCGAGGCCCCCAAGCTCGGCATCCGCGCCGGCGGCATCACCGTCGACCACGGCCTCCAGCCCGGCTCCGGACTCCGCGCCGACGAGGTCGTCCTCCGGATGCGCGAACTCGGCCTCGACCCCGCCGAGTCCATCGCCGTGAGCGTCGGCCGCGAGGGCGGGCCCGAGGCGGCCGCCCGCGACGCCCGCTACGCCGCCCTCGACGCCGCCGCGGCGCGCCACGGCGCCGTCGCGATCCTGCTCGGGCACACCCGGGACGACCAGGCCGAAACCGTTCTGCTCGGCCTCGCCCGGGGCTCCGGCATCCGCTCCCTGTCCGGCATGGCCGCGGTCTCGGGGGCCGACGGCCGTTACCGGCGCCCGTTCCTGCAGCTGGACCGGCAGACCGCCCGCAAGGCCTGCATGGCCCAGTCCCTGCCCGTCTGGGACGACCCGCACAACACCGACCCCGCCTACACCCGCTCCCGGCTGCGGCACGAAGGCCTGCCCGCCCTGGAGAAGGCCCTCGGCAAGGGCGTCGTGGAGGCACTGGCCCGCACCGCCCAGCTCTCCCGCGACGACGCCGACGCCCTCGACACCTGGGCCAGCCAGGCGGAGGCCTCCGTGCGCGACGCCACGGGTCTGCTGGAGTGCGCGAAGCTCTACGCCCTGCCGCCCGCCGTCCGCCGCCGCATCCTGCGCCGCGCCGCCATCGAGGCGGGCGCCCCGGCCGGTTCCCTCTTCGCCCGCCACATCGAGGAAGTCGACCGGCTGATCACCGGCTGGCGCGGTCAGGGGGCCATCAATCTCCCGGGCAAAGTCGTTGCTCAGCGCCAGGGTGGCAGACTGGTGATTCGGCAAGGCTGAAACCCGACCCCCGGAGCAACCCTCCGACGGTGGCCCGGGGCCGGCCGCCGGCCGTAAGTGCGGGACGACCGAAAGTGATGCGGGTGGACGCGAAAGACATGGGTGCCGACCTCCAGCAGGTGCTCATCACCAAGGAAGAGATCGACGCCAAGCTGGTCGAGCTGGCATCGAAGATCGACGCGGAGTACGCGGGCAAGGACCTGCTCATCGTCGGCGTCCTGAAGGGCGCCGTCATGGTGATGGCGGACCTGGCCCGGGCGCTGTCCACCCCCGTCGTCATGGACTGGATGGCCGTGTCCTCATACGGCGCGGGCACCCAGTCCTCCGGCGTCGTGCGGATCCTCAAGGACCTGGACACCGACATCAAGGGCAAGCACGTCCTGATCGTCGAGGACATCATCGACTCGGGCCTGACCCTGTCGTGGCTGATCAACAACCTCGGCTCCCGCGAGCCCGCCTCGCTGAAGGTGTGCACGCTGCTGCGCAAGCCGGACGCCGCCAAGGTCGCCATCGACGTCGAGTGGGTCGGCTTCGACATCCCCAACGAGTTCGTCGTGGGCTACGGCCTCGACTACGCCGAGAAGTACCGCAACCTGCCGTTCGTGGGTACGCTCGCGCCGCACGTCTACGGCGGCTGAACACAGCCTCTGTAAGACGATCGGGAACCCCAGCGGGTTTCACGGCGTTGGAGGTGGCAGAGACGGGATTGCCGGCCGTCGATGCCGCTCCGTGCGGCTTCGGGCAACATTGCTGGGGTACCGTCAGAAGAACTGTCTTATCAAACTCACTATGGCAGGAGGGACGGGGCGGCACCGCTCCGTATGGATGGACGTGAAGCGATACTTCCGTGGGCCGGTCATGTGGATCGTGCTGGCCGTCCTTGCCGTGGTCGTGTTGATGCAGGTCGTCGGCTCGTCCGGCGGCTACAAGACGGTGGACACAGGCCAGGTCGTGGCGGCGATCAACGCCAACAAGGTCGAGTCGGCCAAGCTCACCACCGGTGACGAGCAGAGCATCAAGGTCACTCTCAAGGACGGCCAGAAGGTCGAAGGCAGCTCGAAGATCCAGTCGAGCTACATCGGCGACCAGGGCGTGAGCCTTGCCAACACGCTGCAGACCAAGTACCAGAACAAGCAGATCCCGGACGGCTACACCGTGTCGCCGTCCAAGCAGAACCCGTTCCTCGGCGTTCTGCTCTCGCTGCTCCCCTTCGTTCTGATCGTGGTCGTCTTCCTGTTCCTGATGAATCAGATGCAGGGCGGCGGCTCCCGGGTCATGAACTTCGGCAAGTCCAAGGCGAAGCTCATCACCAAGGACACCCCGAAGACGACCTTCTCCGACGTCGCCGGCTGTGACGAGGCCGTCGAGGAGCTCCACGAGATCAAGGAGTTCCTGCAGGAACCGGCCAAGTTCCAGGCCGTCGGCGCCAAGATCCCCAAGGGCGTGCTGCTCTACGGCCGCCCCGGTACGGGCAAGACCCTCCTCGCGCGCGCCGTCGCCGGCGAGGCCGGGGTTCCCTTCTACTCGATCTCCGGTTCCGACTTCGTCGAGATGTTCGTCGGTGTCGGTGCCTCCCGAGTCCGTGACCTGTTCGAGCAGGCCAAGGCGAACGCCCCGGCGATCGTCTTCGTCGACGAGATCGACGCGGTCGGCCGCCACCGTGGTGCCGGCCTCGGCGGCGGTCACGACGAGCGCGAGCAGACCCTGAACCAGCTGCTCGTCGAGATGGACGGCTTCGACGTGAAGGGCGGCGTCATCCTGATCGCCGCCACCAACCGGCCCGACATCCTCGACCCGGCGCTGCTGCGCCCGGGCCGCTTCGACCGGCAGATCGCGGTCGACCCGCCGGACCTGCAGGGCCGTCTGGAGATCCTCAAGGTCCACCAGAAGGGCAAGCCGGTCGCGTCCGACGTCGACCTGGCCGCCGTCGCCCGCCGTACCCCCGGCATGACCGGTGCCGACCTCGCCAACGTGCTGAACGAGGCGGCGCTGCTCACCGCGCGCAGCGACCAGAAGCTGATCGACAACAAGGCGCTGGACGAGGCGATCGACCGCGTGGTCGCGGGCCCGCAGAAGCGGACCCGGATCATGTCGGACAAGGAGAAGAAGATCACCGCGTACCACGAGGGCGGTCACGCCCTGGTCGCGGCGGCTTCGCCGAACGCCGACCCCGTCCACAAGATCACGATCCTGTCCCGCGGGCGCGCCCTCGGTTACACGATGGTGCTCCCGGACGAGGACAAGTACTCGACCACACGCAACGAGATGCTCGACCAGCTCGCCTACATGCTGGGCGGCCGGGCGGCCGAGGAACTGGTCTTCCACGACCCGACCACCGGTGCCGCCAACGACATCGAGAAGGCCACCGGCCTGGCCCGCGCGATGGTCACCCAGTACGGCATGACCGAGCGGCTCGGCGCCATCAAGTTCGGCGGCGACAACAGCGAGCCCTTCCTCGGCCGTGAGATGGCTCACCAGCGCGACTACTCGGAAGAGGTCGCCGCGCTGGTCGACGAAGAGGTCAAGAAGCTCATCGAGACCGCGCACAACGAGGCGTGGGAGATGCTGGTCGAGAACCGCGACGTGCTCGACAACCTCGTCCTGGCCCTCCTGGAGAAGGAGACCCTGGGCAAGGAGGAGATCGCCGAGATCTTCGCGCCGATCGTCAAGCGCCCGCCGCGGCCCGCCTGGACCGGCTCCTCCCGCCGTACCCCGTCCACCCGTCCGCCGGTGCTCTCCCCCAAGGAGCTGGCCCTGACGAACGGTGCGAACGGCGCGACGGCGGCGATCAGCACGGCCAAGTCCACGGCTTCGGAGTCCGCTCCCCTGACGGAGCAGACCCCGGAGGACCGCACCGAGAGCTGATGGCTTTCGGCCACAGCTGGCCCGGAATGAATGCCGCGCCCCCCAGGTTCTAGCCTGGGGGGCGCGGCATTTCGGCATGTCCGCACAGAGCACGCGTGGCCGCCGCGCGTGACAGGCACAGGAACGAGGAACCACATGACCGACCCCGTGACCCTGGACGGAGAGGGCGCCATCGGCGAGTTCGACGAGAAGCGCGCCGAGAACGCCGTACGGGAACTGCTGATCGCGGTCGGCGAGGACCCGGACCGTGAGGGCCTCAGGGAGACGCCGGGCCGGGTGGCGCGGGCGTACAAGGAGATCTTCGCGGGTCTGTGGCAGAAGCCCGAGGACGTCCTGACGACGACTTTCGACCTGGGACACGACGAGATGGTCCTCGTGAAGGACATCGAGGTGTACAGCACCTGTGAGCATCATCTGGTGCCGTTCCGGGGCGTCGCCCACGTCGGCTACATCCCGTCCGTGACGGGGAAGATCACCGGGCTGTCCAAGCTGGCCCGGCTCGTGGACGTCTACGCCCGCCGCCCGCAGGTGCAGGAACGACTCACCACGCAGATCGCCGACTCGCTGATGGAGATACTCGAGCCCCGGGGCGTGATCGTGGTCGTCGAGTGCGAGCACATGTGCATGTCGATGCGGGGCATCCGCAAGCCGGGGGCGAAGACCATCACCTCGGCGGTGCGCGGTCAGCTGCGGGACGCGGCGACGCGCAACGAGGCGATGAGCCTCATCATGGCGCGCTGACCGGCCCGGACCGAGCCGGCGGTCAGGCCGCCGGTTCCGCGCCCCGGTGGTCGTTCTGGTCCTCGTCCTCCGGGAGCTTGCAGACCCGCTCCAGGAACAGGGCGGCCGCTATGACGGCGATGCCCGCGAGGACCGAGAAGCCGGCGTAGAGGGCCTGGTCCCGGCGGGCCGGGATGTCGAGGAGTTCCAGCAGCAGGACGCCCGTGCCGCCGTACATGCCGGAGACGAGGGCGGCGACCAGGGCGCTGGCCTGGGCGAAGACGACCGCGCGGGCGGCCATCAGGGGGTCGACGGCCTTCGCGTCGGGGCGGCGCTCGCGCTGGGCCTTGAAGCGTGTGCGCAGCGAGAGCGCCGTGGACAGCAGGACCACCGCGATCAGGGCGAGGACGACAGGGGCGGCCAGGGGGACGCTGGGAAGGGTCCCGATCGAGTTCCACAGGCGGGCACCCGCCCAGGACAGGACTCCGGCGACGACGAACACGCCGATCAGCACCCTGATGCGCAGCTGTTTCACGGTGTCCCTTCAACTCCCCCGGACCGGTCCCGGAATGTGGTCGTGTCGACCTTAACGACTACTCGGGCAGTCGGAGTTCCAGGTCCGCGCGGGGCGCGATGCCGCCCCGCGTGACGGCCGACAGCAGTTCGGCCACCGCGCCGCGGCCGGGCAGCGTGGCCTGCGGGTCGACGTCGTGCCAGGGGGCGAGGACGAAGGCGCGTTCGTGGGCGCGCGGGTGGGGCAGGGTCAGCTGCGGGTCGTCGGAGGTGACGTTCGCGTAGGCCACGATGTCGACGTCCAGCGTGCGAGGGGCCCAGCGCTCTTCGCGGACCCGGTTGAAGGCCTCCTCGACGGCGTGCGCCCGCTCCAGCAGGGAGGACGGCGGCAGGGTGGTCTTGAGGACCACGACCGCGTTGAAGTACGAGGGCTGGCTGCCGGGCGCGACGCCCCACGGCTCGGTCTCGTACACCGGGGACACGGCCTTGATGCGCACGCCCGGGGTGTCCTCCAGGGCGTCGACGGCGCCCTGGATGGTCTCCAGGCGGTTGCCCAGGTTGGAACCGAGGGAGATCACGGCCCACTGCGGGTTCTGGAGGGTCGTGTCGGCGTCGTCGACTTTCTGGACGACGGAGGCGGGCACCGGCTGGACGGTCGGGTCGCTCTGACCCTGGGCGAAAGGTCGGGTCATACTCGGCTCCGGGTGATGGTGACGGTCACGTCGTCGAAGGGGACGGTGATCGGCGCGTCCGGCTTGTGCACGCACACCTCGACCTCCTGGACACCTTCGTGCTTGAGGCAGGTCTGGGCGATCCGCTCGGCGAGCGTCTCGATCAGATTCACGGGCTCGCCCTCGACCACGGCCACGACCTCCTCGGCCACGACGCCGTAGTGCACGGTCTTCGCCAGGTCGTCGCCGGCCGCGGCCGGCCGGGTGTCCAGGCCGAGGACCAGGTCGACGATGAAGGTCTGGCCCTCCTCGCGCTCCCTGGGGAACACACCGTGGTGCCCGCGGGCCTTCAGGCCGCGCAGCGCGACACGATCCACGCGAATCACTCCTGCAATCGTCGGGAACGGCCGGTCGGTGCCGCGTGCGGGCGGCACACCGGCCACAGACGAATCTACCTGCGGGCACTGACACGGAGGGGTCACCGAGGCGTGGACAGGGGCAGGGACGGTGAGGGTTCACCGCCTGTTTCCCCGGGGGAACCCGGCCGTGCCATGGGCCGGAAGCCGCTCCTACCCGGGGTTCGTGATTCCAACCACTTCTCTTCCCGCAGGTCGCTTTCCCTGTACCCGCAGGCCGGTTCCCCTCTGCCCGCGGGGTTTCGCACGTTCAGCCGAGGGGGCCGTCGTCGGGGTCGACGCCGTTCACACGGGGCGTGTCGTCCTCGCCGTCCTCGTCGGTCTCGGCGAGGACGGGGGAGGCGTGGTGGGACCACATCTTCCAGCCGTCGGGCGTACGCCTGAACACGTTCGTGGCGACGACGAGCTGGCCGACCAGGGGGCCGAGTTCCGCGCCGTCCGCGGGCGCCGGGCCGCCGCTGAGGATGTTCTCGGTGCAGGTCACGAGGGCCGTGTCGCCGGTGACGGAGACATGCGTGTCGGTGAGGAAGAACTGGATGTAGTCGGTGTTCGCCATGATCAGGGCGTACGACCGCAGGACCTCGCCGCGGCCGGTGAGCACCGGCCAGCCGGGGTGGACGCAGGAGACGACGCCGGTGTCCGCCGGGTCGTGGTACTCCTCGTCGACGCCCAGGTCGGCGGGGGTGAGCCAGAGGGAGGCGAGTTCCTCGAAGTCGCCGCGTTCCATCGCCTCGTAAAAGGCGGTGTTGGCGGCCTCCACCTGCTCGACGTCGGTGTGGGGGGCGCTCACCGGGCTCCTTCCGCGCCGGGTGCCTGCGCGGAAGAGGCTGCCGTGCGCGCCTCTTCGACGGCCTGCGCGACCCGTACCGCGTCGGCCGTGGCGCGCACCTCGTGCACGCGCACCGCCCACGCGCCCGCGTGCGCGGCGAGCGCGGAGACGGCGGCGGTGGCGGCGTCGCGTTCGCGGGCGGGCGGGGGCGCGCCCTCCGGGCCGGCGAGGACGCGGCCGAGGAACCGCTTGCGGGAGGCGGCGACGAGCAGGGGGTGGCCGAGAGCGCGCAGCCGGTCGAGGTGGGCGAGCAGGGTGAGGTCGTGCCCGGCCTCCTTGGAGAAGCCGAGGCCGGGGTCGACGACGATCCGGTCGGGGGCGATGCCGCCCGCCAGAACGGCCTCCACGCGTGCGTGCAGTTCGTCCACGACCTCGGTGACGACGTCCTCGTAGGTGCCCTTGACGTTCCCGTTCTGGAGGAAGCCGCGCCAGTGCATGACGACGAAGGGGGCGCCCGCGGCCGCGACCACGGGGATCATGGCGGGGTCGGCGAGGCCGCCGCTGACGTCGTTGACGAGGGCGGCGCCGGCCGCGAGGGACTGCTCGGCGACGGAGGCGCGCATGGTGTCGACGGAGACGACCACGCCCTCGGAGGCGAGGCCGCGCACGACGGGGATGACGCGCCTCAGTTCCTCGGCCTCGTCGACGCGGGTGGCGCCGGGGCGGGTGGACTCGCCGCCGACGTCGACCAGGTCCGCGCCCTCGGCGACCAGGTCCAGGCCGTGCTTGACGGCGACGGTCGTGTCGAACCAGCGGCCGCCGTCGGAGAAGGAATCGGGGGTCACGTTGACGACGCCCATGACCGCACACCGGTCCCATGCCGGAAGGCCCGCCACTCGGCCGCGCCCGCTGAGGTTGTTCATACGTTCAGCGTAGGCCCCGGGGGTGCCGTGAACGCGCCACGGCCCGGACGGAGGGCCCTGTGGGGGAAGGGCCGGCTTCCGTCCGGGCCGCCGGGACAAGGCCCGGAGAGGGCGGTCGGGGGGCGGGGTCCACGCGGGGCGGGGCCGGGTCAGGCCGCGCGGACGTCGTGCTCCGCGACCGCGTGCGCGCAGGGGCGAGCGCCGGCCGCCCTGCGCCGGCGCAGGGCGCGCGGCAGCGGGAGGGCGAGGGTGACGAAGCCCTCGGCCTGCATGGCGGCGAAGCCGATGCGGGGCAGGTCGGCGGGGGCGCGGTAGACGACGAAGCGCGGCTCCCAGCGGGGCTGGAACTTGGCGTTGAACCTGTACAGCGACTCGATCTGGAACCAGCGGGACAGGAACACCAGCAGGCCGCGCCAGGCCCGCAGCACCGGGCCCGCGCCGATCTTCTCCCCGCGTGCGAGGGCGGAGCGGAACATCGCGAAGTTGAGCGAGATCCGGGTGACGGCGAACTTCGGGGCGGCCTGGAGAGCGGCGACGATCAGCAGCTCGTTCATGCCGGGGTCGGCGCCGCGGTCGCGGCGCATGAGGTCCAGGGACACGCCGTCGGTGCCCCAGGGCACGAAGTGCAGGATCGCCTTCAGGTCGCCGTACTCGCCGGGTTCGTCGTCCTGCTTGTGGGCGGTGGCGATCAGGCAGTCGCCGTCGGCGGGGTCGCCGACGCGGCCGAGCGCCATGGAGAAGCCGCGCTCGGTGTCGGTGCCGCGCCAGTCCTCCGCCGCCAGGCGGATGCGCTCCAGCTCCGCCTCGCCGAGGTCACGGACACGCCGCACCCGGGTTTCGTAGCCGGCTCGCTCGATGCGCTTGACCATCTGTCGCACGTTGCGCATCGCGCGTCCGGCGAGCGAGAAATCCGCCACGTCGACCACCGCCTCGTCGCCCAGTTCCAGGGCGTCCAGGCCGGTCTCGCGGGTCCAGACCTCGCCGCCCGTCTCCGAGCAGCCCATGACCGCGGGGGTCCAGGAGTGGGCTTTGGCCTCGTCCATGAAGCGTTCGATGGCGCCGGGCCAGGCCTCGACGTCGCCGATCGGGTCGCCGCTGGCGAGCATCACCCCGGAGACGACGCGGTAGGTGACGGCGGCCTTGCCGCTGGGGGAGAAGACGACCGCCTTGTCGCGGCGCAGCGCGAAGTGGCCGAGGGAGTCGCGCCGCCCGTGCTTGTCGAGCAGGGCGCGCAGCTTCGCCTCGTCCTCCTCGGTGAGCCGGGCGGCCGGGTGTTCGGGGCGGAAGGCGAGGTAGATGGTGGTGACCGCGGTCAGCCAGCCGAGCGCGCCGAGGGAGAAGGCGACCGTCCAGGAGGTGTAGCCGTCGTAGTCCAGGGGGCCCTCGAAGCCGAACAGGCCGTAGACGACGTGGGTCAGCCGGTCGGCCAGACTCGGGTCGCCGACCATGCGGTTCGGGTGCGCGCTGACGATGACCAGTCCGAGGACGATCGAACCGGCTGCCATCAGGACGAAGTTGGCGAGGGCCCGCCAGCGGCTGCGCGGGTCGGGCAGGGCCGCGAACTCGTCGCGGTGGCGTAGCAGCAGCATCAGGAGCGCCAGCGAGATGAGCACGCCGACGAGCGAGTGCCGGTACACGAACTGGGCGGCGGCGCCGGCCGGCAGCAGCACGGCTGCGGCGCGCCACGCCCTGCGCTTGCGCCGCCTGAGCCCGTGCGCGAGCAGCAGCAACAGCACACCGTCGGCGAGCGACACGGCCGCGGCGAAGGGCCCGAAGGAACCGGGCAGGACCTCGACGAGGGCGTGCATACGGCTGTGACGGAAGCGCGGGAAGACGCCCCCGGCGATGTCCAGGACGCCCACGACGGCGCACGCCCTGGCGATGAGGGTGGGAACGGCCTCGGGGCGCGGGCCGCGCAGCACGCGCCGCGCCCGGCTTGTTCGGCTCGGAACCTCGCCCGACATTTCCCCATCTATCCTGACAGACATCGCATCCCGTAGTTCTGCGAGAGACCTTGAACCCGGTGCCGATCGGGGCATCCGGCGACATTGCGCCCTCTAGGACGGTGTCTCGGGGAGTGAGGTTCATTCCCCTCCGGAAAGTCGGGTCAAAGGCTAAGGAAAGCCTCGGGCAAGCCCTTGCAACGAATGTGTGAGCGGCCAACAGGCGGAAAGCGCAGGCAGGAAACAGCCCATGGGTCTCACGAGCAACAAAGTGCTGATGCTGACAGTCGTGTTCGCCGTGGTGCTGTTCGTCGCCACGGTGTGGTGGTGGCCACGGCTGGCCCGGCAGACCTGGCGGGCCGTCAGCGGTCGCGTCGCCCTTCTACTCGCCACCCAGTTGGCGCTCTTCGCAACCCTGGGGATCGGCGTCAACCAGGCCTTCGGCTTCTACGCGAGCTGGGCCGACCTGTTCGGAAAGGAGACCGACCAGGGCGTCGTCATCGACCACTCGGGCAACCACGGCGCCGGCGGCCCGCTCCAGGTGGTGTCCACCTCCCTGGTGGAGGGCGGAAGCGGCTCCCGGCCGCAGGCGACCGGGCAGATCCAGAAGGTCGACATCGTGGGCCGCCGGACCCGCATCGCCACTCCGGCGTACGTCTACCTGCCGCCGGAGTACTTCCAGGCCCGGTACCGCACGCGGACGTTTCCCACCTCCGTCGTGCTGACCGGATACCCCGGTACGGCGCGGGCGCTGGTGGACAAGCTGCGCTACCCGCGCACCGCGCAGGACCTGGCCAAGAGCGGGCGGATGCAGCCGATGATCCTGGTGATGCTGCGGCCGACCGTGGCGCCGCCCCGCGACACCGAGTGCGTGGACGTCCCGGGCGGGCCGCAGACCGAGACGTTCTTCGCCAAGGATCTGCCGGACGCCGTCCTCGCGCACTACCGGGTGGGCAAGGGGCCCGGCAGCTGGGGCATCGTCGGCGACTCCACCGGCGGCTACTGCGCGCTGAAGCTGGCGATGCGCCATCCGGGCGCCTACGCCGCCGGCGCGGGCCTCTCGCCGTACTACAAGGCGCCGATCGATCCCACGACCGGTGACCTCTTCCGCCGCGACAAGACCCTTCAGAATCGTGCCGACCTGTGGTGGCTCCTCCAGCACGAGCCCGCGCCCGACACCTCGTTGCTCGTCACCAGCAGCAAGATCGGCGAGCACAACTACAAGGACACGCTCAAGTTCATAGAGCGTGTGCAGGCCACGAACCGGACCCGCATCTCGTCGATCATCCTGGACAGCGGCGGACACAACTTCAACACCTGGCGACGGGAGATCCCGGCGACCCTGCAGTGGCTCAGCGGACGGCTGTCCGACCGCTGAGCGGCGGCTGCCCTTCCGCTTACGAAGGGCGACGAAGCGCGGCGAGGACACCGGTGTGGCCGTGTTTTTACGGTGCGGGCGCCCACGATTCGCCTACGCGCGGTAAGTTTCTGGCCATGCCACGTGGACGCCACCGCCATTCCCCGCCTTTGCACCGGCTCCTGCCGCCCTCGGCGATCGCCGGTGTCTCCGTCGTCTGCGCGCTGGGTCCCTGGGTGTTCTCCGAGGCCACGGTGCTGCGCGCGGCGGCCGCGGCCGCCGCGCTGACGGCTGTTGTCGGCGCGATCGTGATGCGCCGCTGGGACGCGCAGGCCGGCAAGCAGGTCGCCGACCTCACGCGCGTGCGTGCCAGCGACGAGTGGCGCTTCGAGGAACGGGTCGCCGAACTGGAGACCGACCTGGAGGAGTCGCGCGAACTGCGCACCAAGCTGGAGCAGCGGCTGCGCGCCAAGCGCGCGGAGCTGACCGGCCTGCGCAACGAGCACGCGGCCCTGCTGCGCCGGTACGCCACGGCGGAGACCGAACGCGCGAGCGCCCTGGAGGGACGCCGGCTGCTGGAACTCGAGGCGGCCCCGTCGTCGGGCGCGCCCGCGCTGCCGCCGGCGCGCCGTGCGGAGCCGGAGGTCCCGGAGCAGCGGGTCGGCGAGCAGCGGGTCGGCGAGCCGGAGGTACCGGCGGCTTCAGTGGAGGCCGTGGTGCCGGAGGCGGCGGCCGAGGAGACGCCGGAGCAGCGTGTCGTGTTCTCGACGGAGGGCGCGCTGCTGTACCGGAGGGCGGCGGAGGCGCTGGCGCGGTTCGGCGGTGAGGCGTCCGAGGAGGACGGGTCCCCGCAGGACGAGGCCGTCGAGGACGGCGCTGCGAAGGGCGAGTCCGTCGAGGGCGGGTCCGTGAAGCCCGAGTCCGTCGAGGCGGAGTCGGAGGATCAGGGGCCGGATCCGGCCGAATCCCGGGCCCGGTCCGAAGCTGTAGCCGAGTCCGAGTCCGAGTCCGAGTCCGAGTCCGAGTCCGACTCCGAGTCCGACTCCGAGTCCGTGGCCGACTCCGCGTCCGACCCGGCGTCGTCCGTGTCCGTGGCTGATGACGCCGAGGCCGTTGCCAAAGGAGAAGGCGCCGCGGAGGGCGTGACGGAAGCGCCCGCCGCTGCCCCGGACGAGGCGCAGGGACCGGTCGAGGCGACCGCCACGCACGCGCGCGCGGCCGCCGTTCCGGAGACGCCGACCCTTCCCGCCAAGCACCAGGGGCAGCAGCCCGCCGGGCACTTCACGGTGCCGACCGCGGTGGCCGTCGTACCGGCAGCGCCCGCGCGGCGCCCGACGGTCGAGGGCGGGTTCGACTTCTTCGGCACCCAGAAGGAGACGTCGTCCACCGCGCTGGACTCCGTGCAGAACGAGGACCTCGCTGACGTCGTCGGCCAGGAGGCGCTCGCGCTGCACAAGGCCGAGACGGAGGCCGAGTTCAAGTCCGCCGACGCCGAGTCGCACGGCATCGGCCAGGTCATCGACCTCACGGCGCACGACGAGACCGAGCAGATCGACGTGCAGGGCCTGCGCAGCGCGGCTTCCTGACCCGGTCGGACCGGCCCGAACGACCCAAGAGCCCGGCTCCCCTTAGAGGGTGAGCCGGGCTCAGGCGTTCCGGGGGCCGAGGGTTTCGGGGGCAGGTGTTCCCGGACGGCGGAGGTCAGGCCATCCAGCGGTCCGGGCGGGCCGTCCTGCGGCCGGTGCGGGAGCGGGTCGCCTGGTCCCGCAGGAGGAGGGCGGCCTCCTCGGCGTCGCGCAGACGGGCCGTCACGGTCTTGCCGGCCCCGGTGTCCACGTGGACGTCGGCGAGGCGCCACAGGCGCGCCCAAGGGCCCTGGGCGAGCCGTACGCTCTGCACCTTCGCGTGCGGAACCAGGGACAGGTGGCGGCTCAGCAGGCCGTGCCGCACGGCGAAGACCGAGTCGGTGACGGCGAGGCCGTGCCCGCGCCACCACACCGGCACGCACCGTCCCGCCCGCCGCGGCGGGCGGGACAGGGACTCGGGGACGGTCACGCCGGGCAGCACGCGTGCGATGACCGACTCGGCCACCGCGCGCGGGGCGACCGGCACCAGCACGGAGTTGGCCGACCCGGCCACGTCCAGCTCCACGCGCACCCAGCGGAGCCGCCGCCACAGCAGCGGCTCCACGATCCGCACGGTCTGCACCCGCCCCGGCGGCACGGTCTCGTGCGTGCGGTCGAGCAGTCCGTGGTCGATGCGCAGCCCGTCCGGGGACTCGCCCACCGACCAGTCGTACTCGGTCACGAACCGCCCCACACTGCGTCCCACCGCGCCGCCGAACAGCGTGAGAGCGGTCGCGAGGACGGTCCACACGCTGTGCAGGGCGAGCCACAGCACGGGCGGTACGACGAGCGCGGCGGCCAGGGAGCCCCAAGTGGCGCCCGTCAGTGCCACGGAGAGCGCCAGCTCGCGCGGGGGCACGCGCAACAGCTCCCGTGCCGGCGCCTCGCCGACCTCGCGCGCCGCCTCGGGTGCGAAGCCCGCCGCGCGCGCGAGCAGCTCCGCACGCAGGGTGCGCGCCTCCTGCTCGCCCAGGAAGGCGAGTTCGTCCTTCTTGTCGGCCCCGACGACATCGATGCGCAGCTTGGCGACGCCGGCGACGCGCGCGAGGAGCGGCCGCGTGACGTCGACCGCCTGGATGCGCTCCAGGCGGATGTGCGCGGTGCGCCGGAACAGCAGCCCGGTACGTATGCGCAGTTCGGTGTCGGTGACCGCGAAGTGCGTGAACCACCAGGACAGGAAGCCGTACAGGCCGGCGGCCGGGACCAGCACGCTGACCGCGATCAGGAGCATGGTGCCGGTCAGTCGCGTCAGCTGCTCCTGCGCGGCGTTCGGGTCGTGCACGGCCCACCCGGCGAGCACGGCGACCGGCGCCCACGCCCGCCGCAAGGGCGTGACGGGATGCAGCCGCCGCTCGGCGACCGCCCCGCCCTCCGGTGCGCCGAGCCCGCCCTCCGGTGCGCCGAGCCCGCCCTCAGACGCGCCGGACCTGTCCTCCGGCGTCGTCACAGGCCCGCCGATCGGGCCTCGCCCAGCTCGGTGAGCCGGTCGCGCAGCCGTTCCGCCTCGGCCGGGTCGAGGCCGGGGATGACCGCGTCGGTCGCGGCGGCCGCGGTGTGCAGCTGCACGCTGGCCAGCCCGAAGTGCCGCTCGACGGGCCCGGAGGTGACCTCCACCAGCTGCATCCGCCCGTACGGCACCACGGTCTCCTCCCGCCACAGCACGCCCCGGCTGATCAGCAGGTCGTCGGCGCGCTCGGCGTACCGCCAGGAACGCCAGTTGCGGCCCAGCATCCGCCAGCACCAGGCGCCGACCGCCAGGGGCAGCAGCGCGAGGGCCGCCCACACGGGTCCGGCGAGCAGGCCCGGCAGCAACCCCACCAGCAGGGCGATCAGCCCCGTCCACAGCGCCAGCAGCAGCCGGCGCATGCGCAGCAGGCCGGGTGGCAGCCCGTGCCACACCGGCTCTTCCCTGGTCCCCCCGGCGGTTTCCGGGCTCCCCGTCTCCATGGGGCCAGCGTACGTAGGGGAAACTGGGGTCATGACTGCGACGGAGACCACGGTCGGCATCGGCGGCGCCGCCGAGAGCACCGACATGGTGCTCAACATCGGCCCCCAGCATCCGTCCACGCACGGGGTGCTGCGGCTGCGGCTCGTGCTGGACGGCGAGCGCATCACGCACGCGGAGCCGGTGATCGGCTACATGCACCGGGGCGCCGAGAAGCTCTTCGAGGCGCGCGACTACCGGCAGATCATCATGCTCGCCAACCGCCACGACTGGCTGTCGGCGTTCTCCAACGAGCTGGGCGTGGTCCTCGCCGTCGAGCGGATGCTCGGCATGGAGGTCCCCGAACGCGCGGTCTGGACGCGCACGCTGCTGGCCGAGCTGAACCGGGTGCTGAACCACCTGATGTTCCTCGGGTCCTACCCGCTGGAGCTGGGCGGGATCACGCCGGTCTTCTACGCGTTCCGGGAGCGCGAGGTGCTGCAGAACGTCATGGAGGAGGTCTCCGGCGGGCGCATGCACTACATGTTCAACCGCGTCGGCGGCCTCAAGGAGGACCTGCCGGCCGGATGGACCGCACGCGCGCGTGCCGCCGTCGCCGCCGTCCGCTCCCGCATGGACGTCTTCGACGACCTGGTGCTCGGCAACGAGATCTTCCGCGGGCGTACGCGGGGCGTGGGGGCGCTGGCACCGGAGGCCGTGCACGCCTACGGCGCGAGCGGACCCATCGCGCGCGCCTCGGGCGTCGACTTCGACCTGCGCCGCGACGAGCCGTACCTGGCGTACGGCGAGCTGCAGGACGTGCTGAAGGTCGTCACCCGCGAGGAGGGCGACTGTCTCGCCCGCTTCGAGTGCCTGCTGGAGCAGACCCACAACGCGCTGGACCTCGCCGACGCCTGCCTGGACCGGATCGCCGGGCTGCCGCCGGGCCCGATCAACCAGCGGCTGCCCAAGGTGCTGAAGGCGCCCGAGGGGCACACGTACGCGTGGACCGAGAACCCGCTCGGGATCAACGGCTACTACCTGGTCAGCAAGGGCGAGAAGACGCCGTACCGGCTGAAGCTGCGCTCCGCCTCGTACAACAACATCCAGGTGCTGACCGAGCTGCTGCCGGGGACGCTGGTGGCGGACATGGTCGCGATCCTGGGGTCGATGTTCTTCGTGGTCGGCGACATCGACAAGTAGTGCGGCTCCGGGCCGGTGGGCCGGCTCCGGGCCACCGGCCTACAGGAGTGGGTCCGGAATTCCGACCGGCTGGAGCAGCCAGCCGAAGTCGCCGAGGCCGCCCGGTGCCGTGAGCTCGGCGGCCTCGCCCGCGCTCGCGAGGGCGCGCACGTAGGCCGAGGGATCCGTGGAGGCGAGCGCGAGCGGGGGGCGTGCGCCGGTGACGGCCAGGGCACGGAGCGCGTCGCTCTGGCTGCGGAGCTGTGCGGTGGGGAGCGCGCGCGCCGTGTTCGCGGGCGAGTGGAAAGCCGCGTGCGCCGGGTCGGAGGGCGTGTGCGCTGTGCGGGCCGCCGCGCAGGCGTCCAGTGCGACGTGCGCCGTGATGTCGCACGACCCGTCCGGCACGGGGGCCGTCTCGCGTCCCTCCCGGAAGCCGGTGAGGGTGCCGTACGGGGGGCGTGCGTCGGCGGTGTGCGCGTAGTCCACCGCGACCGCGAGTCCCCGGACCAGCCGGTCCACGGCGGTCGCCCACGCCAGGTCCCTGGGCAGCCCGATCTCCGCCCGCAGCCCCTCCTCGGCCGGCAGCGGCCACCACCGCGCCAGCCAGTCCGCGTCCGCGCCCGTCACCGGCTCCCCGAGCCGCTCGGAGCCGTCCGCCGCGACCAGCACCAGGCGGGGTACGCCCGCCGGATCGACCTCGGCGACGTCCACGGGCACGTTGTCCAGCCACTCGTTGGCGAACAGCAGCCCGGTCACCGCCTCCGGGGGTTCCCGCAGCCACGTGATCCGCGCGTCCAGGCCCGGCGGACGGTCGGCGATCTCGACGGCGTACCCGCGCGCGCGGGCGGCCACGTCGGCCGGCAGGGCGGCGAGGACGCCGGAGACCAGCTCGCCCCGCCCGGCCCCCATGTCGACGAAGTCCAGCACCTCGGGCCGGCCCAGCGCCTCGTCGACCCGGCACAGCAGCCGGGCCACGGCGACGGCGAACAGCGGCGATGCGTGCACGGACGTACGGAAGTGCCCGGCCGGGCCCTCGGGACGCCGGTAGAACCCGTCGGGGCCGTACAGCGCCGCCTCGGTCGCGGCCCGCCAGCCGCGCCCGCCGTCCGCCGCCGCCTCGGCTCCGGCCGCCGCCTCGGCTCCGGCCGTTCCGGCTCCCGCCGCCTCGGGTTCCCCGGTCCCGACGTCCCGCGCCGTCTCATCCGTCACCGCAACAGACTAGGCGCACAGGTGAGCACTGCCTCCACCTTGCGGAGTACACGCGCCCGGCGCGGATCGGCCCTCCGGTTGACCCCTGCACGCATTCGGTTTCCCTACTCTGGGTTACGTGCAGCGCCTCTATGACTTCCTCCGCCGGCACCCGACCTGGGTCGACAGCTTCTGGGCCGTCGTCCTGTTCGGGCTCTCCGGCGTGAGCGTGGTGAACGTCAACGGGGCGTCGGACCACCACCACGGGTCCGTCGCCGCGGGGATGGCCGTGTCCGCCGTCCTGTGCGTCGTCGTCGCCCTGCGCCGCCGCTTCCCGGAGGCGATGCTGCTGCTGGGGATCGCCACCGGGCTCGCCCAGCTGGTCCTGGACATCGAGACGCTGCTCGCCGACTTCGCGATGCTGGTGATCACCTACACGGTCGCCACGATGGGCGCCCGCTGGGCCTCCCGGCTCTCCCTCGGAGTCAGCCTGAGCGCGGCGACGCTGGCGCAGATCCGCTGGCCCGCCGAGCACAGCAGCTTCCTCGGACAGACCGCGATAGCGGCGTTCCAGACCGTTCCGTTCGCGCTCGCCTGGGTCCTCGGCGACTCCATGCGCACGCGCCGGGCCTACTTCGCCCAGCTGGAGGAGCGCGCCGCCCGCCTGGAGAAGGAGCGCGAGGCGCAGTCCAAGGTCGCGGTCGCCGCCGAGCGCGCCCGGATCGCGCGCGAGCTGCACGACGTGGTCGCGCACAACGTGTCGGTCATGGTCGTCCAGGCCGACGGTGCCGCCTACGTCCTCGACGCCGCCCCCGACCAGGCGAAGAAGGCACTGGAGACGATCTCCTCCACCGGCCGCCAGGCCCTCGCCGAGATGCGCCGTCTGCTCGGCGTGCTGCGCACCGGTGAGCACCAGGAGGGCGGGGAGTACGTCCCCCAGCCCGACGTCGAGCAGATCGACGAGCTCGTCGAGAAGTGCCGCAGCTCCGGCCTGCCCGTCGACTTCAAGGTCGAGGGCACCCCGCGCCCGCTGCCCAGCGGGGTGGAGCTGACCGCGTACCGGATCGTCCAGGAGGCGCTCACCAACACCCGCAAGCACGGCGGGCCCAACACGGGCGCGAGCGTGCGGCTGGTCTACTTCGACGACGGGCTCGGCCTGCTCGTCGAGGACGACGGCAAGGGCGCCCCGCACGAGCTGTACGAGGAGGGCGGCGCCGACGGCCAGGGGCACGGCCTGATCGGCATGCGCGAGCGGGTCGGCATGGTCGGCGGCACCCTGGACGCCGGTCCGCGGCCGGGCGGAGGATTCCGCATCAGCGTGCTGCTCCCGCTCAAACCGTCGCACTGACACCACCGCACGCCCCTTGTCGACACCTGCCACACCCCTGTCGCCGACAACGGAAGACGAAGACGCCTTCACGGCGACCGAAGACCCGCCCCTACGGCAACCGAAGACACGGAAGAGGACCCGATGGCGATCCGCGTGATGCTCGTCGACGACCAGGTGCTGCTGCGCACCGGGTTCCGGATGGTGCTCGCCGCCCAGCCGGACATGGAGGTCGTCGCGGAGGCGGGCGACGGCGTCGAGGCCCTCCAGGTGCTGCGCACCACCGACGTCGACGTGGTCCTGATGGACGTCCGCATGCCGAAACTGGACGGCGTCGAGACGACCCGGCGGATCTGCTCGGAGCCCAATCCGCCCAAGGTGCTCATCCTGACCACGTTCGACCTGGACGAGTACGCCTTCTCCGGGCTGAAGGCGGGCGCCTCCGGCTTCATGCTCAAGGACGTGCCGCCGGGTGAGCTGCTGTCCGCGATCCGCGCGGTGCACAGCGGCGACGCGGTCGTGGCGCCCTCCACCACCCGCCGCCTGCTGGACCGGTTCGCGCCGATGCTGCCCTCCGCCGGCAAGGAGCCCCGGCACAAGGAGCTGGAGCGGCTGACCGACCGCGAGCGCGAGGTCATGGTGCTGGTCGCGCAGGGCCTGTCGAACGGCGAGATCGCCGCCCGGCTGGTGCTGTCCGAGGCGACCGTGAAGACCCATGTGGGCCGCATCCTCACCAAGCTCGGGCTGCGGGACCGGGTGCAGGTGGTGGTGCTGGCGTACGAGACCGGGCTGGTACGGGCCGGCGGCCACGGCTGACGCGGGCCACGCGCGGGACCGACCGGACTCCTGCCCGTGCCTGTCGGTTCACGGTTCCGGCCGGACTCCTGTCAGCCCCCCGTCGGTTCACGGGTCCGGCCGGGCACCTGGGCCCGGTCGGTCCACGGACCGCCTCAGCGCAGTACGCCCTCGATGAAGTCGCTGCCCAGGCGGGCCACCGCCGACAGGTCCAGCTGGTGCTGTACGTACCGGCCCCGGCGGTAGTTGGTGATCAGGCCCGCCTTCTTCAGCACCGCCAGGTGCCGGGATATCTCGGGCGCCGACATGCCGTGCGCGTCGGCCAGTTCGCTCGTGGTGTACGGGGCGCGGGCCAGGTGCCGGCACAGCCGGATCCGTACCGGGTGGGCCAGTGCCTCCAGGCGGCGCGTGAGCTGCTCGACGGACGGGGCCTCGGGCCGGGAGCCGCTGACCGGGTAGGTGATCGACGGCTGCCAACCGTACCGGTGCAGGACCATCAGATGCGGCCGGCCGAGGCTGGTCGGCACCAGCACCAGGCCGCCGTCCCCGGTGGCGGTGCGGCCCATCACGAGCTTGTCGACCGTGACGAGCGCGCTCTCCTCGTCCAGGGAGACGGCACCGGAGAGCGACGACAGCGCCGCGCCGAGGCCCTTGCGGCGCAGCAGCTCGGTCTTGTGCCGGGCGTCCGCGGCGAGTTGGGGCTGGATCCGCGCCCAGGTGTCGGCGAAGAAGGCCTCGTCGCAGTCGAGCATCAGCTTGCGGAACCAGGCGCGCACGGCCGGCGGGTCGTCCAGCAACTGCCGGGCGATGCGCTCCTGGACGGTGCCGCGCGCGGCGGCCAGCTCCAGGGCGCGCCGACGCAGCTCCGGGTCGTCCAGCGGTGCGGTGTCCTGGACGTCGTAGCGCAGCGAGCAGCTGAACTCCAGGGCGGCGTGGACGAACTGCTCGTCCGTCAGCTTGTCCAGCAGGTCCAGCTCCTCGGCGAGCGTGGCGCCCGGGAGCGTGCGCCGGCCGGGGATCCCGGCGAACGGGGCGAAGACGTCGGAGAACGTCGTACGCCACAGGAACTCCGCCTCGCACAGCCGGTCGGCCAGGCACGGGTCCAGCCGGGACGAGACGGCGGTCGCCCAGCCCTGGAGCTCCGGGTGGTGGCCGGGCTCGCTGAGCGCGTGCAGCGCCATCCCCAGCTCCGCCAGCGGAGAGGGCACGACGGAGACCCGCTCGAGCGGCAGCCCGGTGATGTCGATGGTCACGCTCATGCCCCCCATCGTGCACCGGGCCACTGACAGCGCTCGCGCCGATTGACGACAGCCGTCAATCCACGGGACATCCGCACCGGTCGGAAGCAGGCTGAAGGCGCCGGGGCAGCCGCGGAGCCCGATCAGCCGGCGAGCGGTCGGCGATCAGCCGGCGATCAGTCCACGTCCCGAGAAGGCGATCCGCCATGAGCGTCACCGAGCAGTACCTCCTCGACGTCCACCGTGCCCGTACGCACGGCGAGCCCGAGCCGCCCGCGCCGGGCCGCCACGACCTCGACGTGCTGCGCGAACTGCGCGACCACCGGCGTTTTCGCGCCGTCCTCGCCGAGCGTCCGGCCCGGGGCCGGTTCCGCCGCGCGCTGAGCCGCCGGCTGCGGCCCCGCGGGCTGTAGCCGGACGACGCGGGCCGCCCGCGGACCGCCGGTGCCGGCCGCACCGCCGGTGTCTGCCGGACGGCCGGTGTCTGCCGGACCGCCCGTGCCCGTCGGACCGCCGGTGCGCCCGCCGGACCGCCCGTGCCCGCCGGAAGGCAGGCCCGCGCGGTCCGTTCCGGCGATGACCGGCTACTCCCTGCCGGGCAGCCGGCCCACGAAGTCCCCGACCGCGGCGCGGACATCGTCCGCCGTCCACTCCAGGCCCGCGGCGCGGACGGTGACCTCGGTGAACGCCAGGCCGGGCCCACCCTTGCCCCACCAGTCCGCGAAGAGCATCACCGAGGTCTCCTCGGCCTGGCGCACGGCGGCCTCCGCCAGCACCTCGGGGTCGTACGGCAGCCAGACCTGGAACTCGTGGGTGTGGGGCGTCTGCGGGTACACGCGCGCCCAGGGCAGCCCGGCCTCCGCGAACCCCTCGCGCAGCGCGGCGGCCACCACGCGCGCGTGGCGGACGTACTCGGGCAGCCGGGGCAGCTCCCGCTCCAGCCCGGCGAGAGCCGACAGTGCGGTCGGGAACTGCTGGAAGACCATCCCGCCGTACCGGTGCCGCCAGGTCTTCGCCTCCTCGATCAGGGTCTTCGGGCCGGCCAGCGCGGCGCCGCCGAAGCCGTCGAGGGACTTGTAGAACGACACGTAGACGCTGTCCGCCAGGCTCGCGATCTCGTCCAGCGGGCGGTCGAAGTGGACGGTGGACTCCCACAGGCGCGCCCCGTCGAAGTGGACCACCGCGTCGCGCTCCCGCGCCGCCTCGACGACCTCCGTCAGCTCGTCCCAGGTGGGCAGCACGAAACCGGCGTCCCGGAGGGGAAGTTCGAGCATCAGCGCCCCGAAGGGCTCCGGGAAGTCGCGCACCTCGGCGGCCGTGGGCAGCCGGGGCTCGCTCGTCACGATCACCGGGCGCAATCCGCTGACCTGGCTGAACGCATGCCGTTCGTGCACCTCGGGGTGCGCCATCGCGTGCAGGGCGACGGCGGGGTCGCCGGTGCGGCCCGCCCAGCAGCGCAGGGCGATCTGCTGGGCCATGGTGCCCGTCGGGAAGAACGCGGCCGCCTCGGTGCCGAGCAGCGCGGCGACGCGCTCCTCCAGGGCCTCCACGATCCCGTTGCCGTAGACGTCGGCCGGCTCGTCCAGGTCGTGCACCCGGGCTGCCTCGTCCTGCAGCCGCGCGAGCCGCTCGCGGATCGTGCCGCCCCATCCCGCGCGGGACAGGGTGCGCCGTGCCGCCCGCTGTGCGGCCCTGCGCCGCGCCCGTATCCGCTCCCGCGCCGACAGCTCGTCGTCCTGCGCCGATGCCTCGTCCGGCCCGGCCACCGCGTCGTCCCGTGCGGACACCTCGTCGCTCCGTGCGGACACCTCGTCGCTCCGTGCCGCCGACGCCCCGTCGTCCTGCCCGGCCGACCGCTCCTCAGCCTGATCCGAACCCTGCTCCGACAACCGCTCTTCGTCCCGCTCAGCCGAATCCGTCATGGCGGGGATCATCCCGCGCACGGCCGTCCGGGGCACCGGGATTTCGTGGCGGCCGCGCTCTCGCGCACGTGGCGTGACCCACAGCCTGTGGACAGCCGGATGCCCCCGGAGCCGATAGCGTTAACATGACGAGAAATCGTCCGGTACCCAGAGCGGACTGGAACGGGAAGGCCGCAGTCGCGTGAGTACAGTCCACCAGGTCCACCAGTCAGACACCCAGGACCGCCCCGCGCGGCTCACCGTCGGCGTCGTCGGCGCCGGACGCGTGGGTCCCGCCCTGGCCGCGTCCCTCCAGCTCGCCGGACACCGTCCGGTCGCCGTCTCCGGAGTCTCCGACGCCTCCCGCAGGCGTGCCGAGACGATGCTCCCCGACGTCCCCCTGGTGTCGCCCGCCGAGGTCCTGGAGCGTGCCGACCTCGTCCTGCTGACCGTCCCCGACGACGCCCTGCCCGGCCTGGTCGCCGGCCTCGCCGAGACCGGCGCGGTCCGGCCGGGCCAGCTGCTCGTGCACACCTCCGGCCGGTACGGCACCGCCGTGCTCGACCCCGCCCTGCGCGCGGGCGGGCTGCCGCTCGCGCTGCACCCGGCGATGACCTTCACGGGCACTCCCGTGGACGTCCAGCGCCTGGCCGGCTGCTCCTTCGGCGTCACCGCGCCCGAGGAGCTGCGGCTGGCCGCCGAGGCGCTGGTCATCGAGATGGGCGGCGAGCCCGAGTGGATCCGCGAGGAGAACCGCCCGCTCTACCACGCGGCCCTCGCGCTCGGCGCCAACCACCTGGTGACCCTGGTCGCGCAGTCCATGGAGCTGCTGCGCGCGGCCGGCGTGGAGGCCCCCGACCGGATGCTCGGCCCGCTGCTCGGCGCCGCCCTGGACAACGCCCTGCGCTCCGGTGACGCGGCGCTCACCGGGCCCGTCGCGCGCGGCGACGCCGGCACGGTCGCCGCGCACGTCACCGAGCTGCGCAAGCACGCCCCGCAGACCGTCGCGGGTTATCTGGCGATGGCCCGCGCGACCGCCGACCGCGCCCTCGCCCACGGCCTGCTGAAGCCGGAGCTGGCCGAGGACCTGCTCGGGGTACTCGCCGAGGGATCCCACGGAACCGACGGAACCAACGGCACGACCGGCACCGAGGGGAACGCCCGATGACCACCGCCCTGCTGCGCACCGCCGACGAACTGCACGCGCGCGTGCGCCACGGCCGCCGTGCCGTCGTGATGACCATGGGCGCCCTGCACGAGGGGCACGCCACGCTGATCCGCAGCGCACGCGAGATCGCGGGACCGGACGGCGAGGTCGTCGTCACCGTCTTCGTCAACCCGCTCCAGTTCGGCGCCGGCGAGGACCTGGACCGCTACCCGCGCACCCTGGACGCCGATCTGTCGCTCGCGGAACAGGCGGGTGCCGACGCCGTGTTCGCGCCCTTCGCGGACGAGGTCTACCCGGGCGGCCAACCCCAGGTCCGTATCTCCGCGGGCCCCATGGGCGAGCGCCTGGAGGGCGCTTCGCGCCCCGGCCACTTCGACGGGATGCTCACCGTCGTCGCCAAGCTGCTGCACCTGACCCGGCCCGACGTGGCCCTGTACGGGCAGAAGGACGCCCAGCAGCTGGCGCTGATCCGGCGCATGGTGCGCGACCTCGACTTCGGCATGGAGATCGTCGGCGTCCCCACCGTGCGCGAGGAGGACGGGCTGGCCCTCTCCAGCCGCAACCGTTACCTCTCCCCCCAGGAGCGCCACACCGCCCTCGCCCTGTCCCGCGCCCTGTTCGCGGGCGGTGACCGGCACGCGGCCCAGGAGGCGCTGCGCGCACGGGCCCTCGAAGTGCCCTCCACGCACGCGCGTGCCGAGGCGCTCAGCGCCATAGGGGAGTCCCGCGCGGCCGCCGACGCGCACGCCGTGGCCACGGCCGTGCCCGGCGCCCCTGCCGCCGTCCGCGCGGCCGCCCGTCAGGTCCTGGACGAGGCCGCCCGCCTCGACCCGCCGCTGCAGCTGGACTACCTCGCCCTGGTCGACCCGTCCGACTTCACCGAGATCGGCGACGACTTCACCGGCGAGGCCGTCCTCGCCGTGGCCGCCCGGGTCGGTGCGACCCGGCTGATCGACAACCTGCCCCTCACCTTCGGATCCCTCGGAGCCGCCTCGTGACCAGCACAGGCATACGACTGCACGCGCCCGCACCGGGGTGGTCCATCTCCGCGGACGTGGTCGTCGTCGGTTCCGGGGTGGCCGGTCTGACCACCGCCCTGCGCTGCGAGGCCGCGGGCCTGACGACGGTCGTCGTCACCAAGGCCCGGCTGGACGACGGCTCGACGCGCTGGGCGCAGGGCGGCATCGCCGCCGCCCTCGGCGAGGGCGACACCCCCGAGCAGCACCTTGAGGACACCCTGGTGGCGGGCGCGGGCCTGTGCGACGAGGACGCCGTACGCATCCTCGTCACCGAGGGCCCCGACGCCGTACGGCGGCTGATCTCGACCGGCGCCCACTTCGACACCGACGACGAGGGCGGCATCCAGCTCACCCGCGAGGGCGGCCACCACCGGCGGCGGATCGCGCACGCGGGCGGCGACGCCACCGGCGCGGAGGTCTCCCGGGCGCTCGTGGAGGCCGCCCACGCGCGCGGGGTGCGCACGATCGAGAACGCGCTCGTGCTGGACCTGCTGACCGACGAGGCCGGCCGCACCGCGGGCGTCACCCTGCACGTGATGGGCGAGGGCCAGCACGACGGAGTGGGCGCCGTGCACGCCCCCGCGGTCGTCCTCGCGACCGGCGGCATGGGCCAGGTGTTCTCCGCGACGACCAACCCGTCCGTCTCCACCGGCGACGGAGTGGCGCTGGCGCTGCGCGCGGGCGCGGAGGTCAGCGACCTGGAGTTCGTGCAGTTCCACCCGACCGTGCTGTTCCTCGGCGCCGACGCCGAGGGCCAGCAGCCGCTGGTCTCCGAGGCCGTGCGCGGCGAGGGCGCCCACCTGGTCGACGGCGACGGCGTGCGCTTCATGGCGGGGCAGCACGAGCTGGCCGAGCTGGCGCCCCGCGACATCGTCGCCAAGGGCATCATGCGGCGGATGCAGGAGCAGGACGCCGAGCACATGTTCCTCGACGCCCGGCACTTCGGCGCCGACATGTGGGAGCACCGCTTCCCGACGATCCTGGCCGCCTGCCGCGCCAACGGCATCGACCCGGTCACCGAGCCCATCCCGATCGCCCCGGCCGCCCACTACGCCTCCGGTGGCGTCCGCACCGACGCCCGCGGGCGTACGACGGTACCCGGCCTGTACGCGTGCGGAGAGGTCGCCTGCACGGGCGTGCACGGCGCCAACCGGCTCGCCTCGAACTCCCTGCTCGAAGGCCTCGTCTACGCCGAGCGCATCGCTGCCGACATCGCCGCGGCCCACGCGGACAACGGCCTGCACGCGCGTGTGCCCGTAGCCGTCCCCGATCCCGAGAAGCCCGCGCACCCGCTGCTCGCGCCCGAGACCCGCTTCGCCATCCAGCGGATCATGAGCGAGGGCGCGGGTGTACTGCGCTCGGAGGAGTCCCTGGCAAAGGCCGCCGGTCAGCTCCAGCGGCTGCACAGCGAGGCCCGCGACGCCCTCGACGAGAACGGCAAGACCGCCGAGCCCGGCGTCGACACCTGGGAGGCCACCAACCTCCTGTGCGTGGCCCGGGTCCTGGTCGCCGCCGCCCGGCTGCGCGAGGAGACCCGCGGCTGCCACTGGCGCGAGGACCGCGCCCAGCGCGACGACGCGCGATGGCGGCGGCACATCGTGGTACGGATCAACCCCGACCGGTCCCTGGCCGTACACACCACGGACACCGCGGACTTCCCCCCGACCCGGCCCACGCAGACTTCCCCCCGACCCGGCCCACCCGGCACCACCCGCGCCCCCAGGAGCAGTGAACTGTGAGCACCGACGACCTTCCCCTCGCCCCGACCGGCGGCTGCGGTGACGACTGCGCCTGCGGCGTGGAGGGCGACGAGGAGTACCTGGAGTGCGGGCTCGACCCCGCGCTCGCCGAGCTGCTGGCCGAGGCCGGGCTCGACCCCATCGAGATCGAGGACATCGCCAACGTCGCCGTCCAGGAGGACCTGGACGGCGGCGTGGACGTGACGACCGTCGCCACCATCGCCGAGGACGCGGTGTCCACCGGCGACTTCACCGCGCGCGAGGCCGGCGTCGCGGCCGGCCTCCGGGTCGCCGAGGCCGTGCTCTCGGTGGTCTGCACGGACGAGTTCGAGGTCGAGCGGCACGTCGAGGACGGCGACCGCGTCGAGGCCGGGCAGAAGCTGCTGTCGGTCACCGCGCGCACGCGTGACCTGCTCACCGCCGAGCGCAGCGCGCTGAACATCCTGTGCCGCCTGTCCGGCATCGCGACCGCCACACGCGCGTGGGCGGACGCCCTGGAGGGCAGCCGCACCCGGGTCCGCGACACCCGCAAGACCACCCCGGGCCTGCGGTCCCTGGAGAAGTTCGCCGTGCGCTGCGGCGGGGGCGTCAACCACCGCATGTCGCTGTCCGACGCCGCCCTGGTCAAGGACAACCACGTGGTCGCCGCCGGCGGTGTGGCCCAGGCCTTCAAGGCCGTACGGGAGGCCTTCCCGGAGCTGCCGATCGAGGTCGAGGTCGACACCCTGCACCAGCTGCGCGAGGTCGTGGACGCGGGCGCCGACCTGATCCTGCTGGACAACTTCACGCCCGGCGAGTGCGAGGAGGCCGTCGGCATCGTGGCCGGGCGGGCGCTGCTGGAGGCCTCCGGCCGGCTCACGCTGGAGAACGCGCGCGCGTACGCCGAGACCGGAGTGGACTTCCTGGCCGTCGGCGCCCTCACCCACTCCTCGCCGATCCTGGACATCGGCCTGGACCTTCGCGAGGCGGAGTAACGGCCATGCTGCTCACGATCGACGTCGGCAACACGCACACCGTTCTCGGCCTGTTCGACGGCGAGGACATCGTCGAGCACTGGCGCATCTCCACGGACTCGCGCCGCACGGCGGACGAGCTCGCGGTGCTGCTGCAGGGCCTGATGGGCATGCACCCGCTGCTCGGCGAGGAACTGGGCGACGGCATCGACGGCATCGCGATCTGCGCCACCGTGCCGTCCGTGCTGCACGAGCTGCGCGAGGTCACCCGGCGCTACTACGGCGACGTGCCCGCGGTCCTGGTCGAGCCGGGCGTGAAGACGGGCGTGCCGATCCTCACCGACAACCCCAAGGAGGTCGGCGCGGACCGGATCATCAACGCGGTCGCGGCCGTGGAGATGTACGGCGGCCCGGCGATCGTCGTCGACTTCGGTACGGCCACGACATTCGACGCGGTCTCCACGCGCGGGGAGTACGTCGGCGGGGTCATCGCGCCCGGCATCGAGATCTCCGTGGAGGCGCTCGGTGTCAAGGGCGCGCAGCTGCGGAAGATCGAGGTGGCCCGGCCGCGCAGCGTGATCGGCAAGAACACCGTGGAGGCCATGCAGGCGGGCATCGTGTACGGGTTCGCCGGGCAGGTCGACGGCGTGGTGAGCCGGATGGCCCGGGAGCTGGCCGACGACCCGGACGACGTCACGGTGATCGCCACGGGCGGTCTGGCGCCGATGGTGCTCGGGGAGTCCTCGGTGATCGACGAACACCAGCCCTGGCTGACGCTCATCGGACTGCGCCTCGTGTACGAGCGGAACGTGTCCCGCATGTGAGGAGACCGGAGCATGTGAGGGGACCGGAGCCTGGTCGCGCCTGGCCCCGGTCGGGGGAAACCGGGAGCGACACGCGACGACATAACCGTCCGATTCGTCACTTTTGTCCGATTAGCGGTAGCGTCGCCGCATGCCCACGCCATACGGATCCCGCGGCGGCATGGCGTTCGGCGTGGAGGAGCTGCGTGTGCTCCGCCGCGCCCTCGCCCTCGCCCTTCAGCCCGGCCACGCGTCCACCGAGGATGTGCAGGACTGCTTCCGCCTCGCCGAGTCGCTCGACGAGGCGATGCGCGAGGGAGCCAGGCTGCGCGCCTTCCTGGTGACCGATCTCGGCCGGTACCGATCCGCCCTGCCGGGCACCGCCGCCGGGTACCTCACGCTTCTGGAGGAGGTGCTGGGCGCCGGGTACCGGCCGACTCCGGACGACCTCGCCGCGCTCCGCGCGCTGCGCGGGAACCCCGTGGCCGCCGCCCTGCTCGGCCGCTGCCAGGTCCTCGCCGAGCAGGTGGTACGGGCCCGCTTCGCCCAGGGCGCGCACACGGTCCCCGCTCCCGCCGTACCGGCCTCCCGGAACCGCCTGACTGCCCTTCGGGGCGGCGTGGGCGAGGCCTGGGTGATGGTGGCCGAGGAGGCGGAGAAACGGCCTCAGAAGCCCGCACAGAAGCCCGGCCGCACCCCGTCGGAGCGCCCCGCCGAGCGCCCCGGCACGGAACCGGCGAGCCCGAAGCGGCCCATCCCCACCCCGGGCGAGGTCTTCCCGCGCCGCAAGCCACCCGCGGCACCGGCCGACCCGCAGCAGCCCCGCCAACTCGCCGCCGGCTGAATCCGCCGCGGCCCCGCGGGCCCGCCGCCCCACCACAGATCCGGCAGCCCGCCTGCCGCAGACCCCCACAGCCCCCACAGCCCCCACAGCCCCCACAGCCCGCCACCGGCCGAACCGGCGGCGGGCTGTGGGGGTCTGCGCGCCCGCCCCGCCCGCGACACGCCCACCCCGCCCCTTCCGCCCCGTCCCGCGTGGCTACTCTGGAGCCATGGACTACGTCTCCGCGCTCGTGCCCCCCATCGTCATGGCCGTGTTCTTCATCGGTCTGGTCAGGGTGATCGTGAAGACCCAGGGCGGGGCCGCCAAGGCCAAGGAGGACGCGGCCGTCGACGCCGCCCTCGCGCGCATGGAGGGCACCGGCAAGGCCTCCACCGGCGACGCCTGACCCCGTCTGCCGCCTCCCACCGCCCACCCGTCGCCCGTCCCGGCGTACGACTCTCCGCACCATCGGTGCTTTCGAGTCGTACGCCCTTTTTGTTCGCATTTGCGGCCAAAGCGCACGTTCGGTACGTCATTGGGCAGGATCTCCCACTATTGTTCTGAGCTGTGCCTCGCCCATTGGGAGAACTTGAAGACGCCGTGATGACCCGGGTGTGGAAGTGGAACCGCCCGGTGACTGTTCGAGAAGTCCTGGAAGACCTGCAGCAGGAACGGTCCATCGCGTACACCACCGTGATGACCGTTTTGGACAATCTCCATCACAAGGGCTGGGTCCGGCGCGAGGCGGAAGGACGCGCCTATCGATATGAGGCCGTCTCGACCCGGGCCGCGTACGCCGCCGCCCTGATGAACGACGCATGGTCGCAGAGCGACAACCCGGCGGCCGCTCTCGTCGCCTTCTTCGGGATGATGAGCGACGAACAGCGCCAGGCCCTCAGGGACGCGTGGCGCATCGTCCAGGGACCGGAAACACGGCAGGCTTCACAAGACGCTCAAGCGGAGAACCCCGGCTCGGCGGCGGAGGCCGACGAGCGATAGCGTCCGCCCATGTCAGCAGAGCGCCCCGAAGCCACCGCAAAAGCCATCACCGTCCGGCGGGCCCGGACCAGCGATGTCCCTGCCGTGCGCCGTCTCCTCGACGACTACACCCGTGAGCGCATCCTGCTCGACAAAGCCACGGTCACGCTTTACGAGGACATCCAGGAGTTCTGGGTCGCGGAACGCGACGACAACGCCGAGGTGGTCGGCTGCGGTGCCCTGCACGTGATGTGGGAAGACCTCGCGGAGGTGCGCACTCTCGCGGTGGAGCCCGGCCTCAGGGGTGCCGGAGTCGGTCATCACTTGCTGGAGAAGTTGCTGCAGACCGCGCGCTGGCTCGGCGTTCGCCGCGTTTTCTGTCTGACCTTCGAAGTCGACTTCTTCGGGAAGCACGGCTTCGTGGAGATCGGTGAGACACCGGTCGACACCGATGTGTACGCGGAGCTCTTGCGTTCCTATGACGAGGGCGTCGCTGAGTTCCTCGGTCTCGAACGAGTGAAACCGAACACCTTGGGCAACAGTCGGATGCTTCTGCATCTGTGATCGTCATTGCCGCGGTTCCCTATGTCCGAAACGCGCATGTTTCCGGGCCGGGGCGGGCCCCTGGGTCTCTCCCAGGGGTTTGTGTTTTTCCGGCAAAAGCGGTTTGCTTTCCGACGTACTGCAGTACTGCATATAACAGGGGCGGCGAAACGGCGGACGCCGCTCACCCCTCGCCCTCTCGTTATCGATGAAAGGAAATCCGGTGGCACAGAAGGTTCAGGTCCTTCTTGTCGACGACCTCGACGGCAGCACGGCCGACGAGACCGTGACGTTCGCGCTGGACGGCAAGACCTACGAGATCGATCTCACGACCGGCAATGCGGACAAGCTGCGTGGCCTTCTCGACCCCTATGTGAAGGGCGGCCGGCGTACCGGTGGCCGTGCTTCGGGTGGACGTGGAAAGGCGCGTGCCGCTTCCGGTGGCAGCCAGGACACCGCGGCGATCCGCGCCTGGGCGAAGGAGAACAATTACGAGGTCAACGACCGCGGCCGTGTTCCCGCGTCCATCCGCGAGGCCTACGAGAAGGCCAACGGCTGATTTCGCCGACAGGCGGGCGGCCCGGCGCTCAGGCGCCGCAGCCGGACCCGGTGGCACTGGGCTGCCACCGTGTCCACCAGTCGTACGAGATCGGGGGCGCCCCCCGCGGCCCCGATGGCCGGCAGCGCCGGCAGCGAAGCCTCCAGCTCGCATCCCGGCTCGGGGGGCCGCAGCCAGACGGCGGCCCCCTGCACGGAGCCCGCGCACTCCCCGGCGGCCGCAGCCGCCCTCGCACGGTCGCGCACCGGCGACGGAGTCCCGCCGCGGAACCGCTCGGGCCGAGCCGGCGCCTCCATCAGGCCCCCGGCGCCCAGGGCCCGCAGATCCAGGTCCAGCGGCCCCCATTCCAGCCAGTCCAGCAGCTGCGGCAGCTCCTCCGCGCCGCCCGCCGCCACCAGCAGCCGCATCCGCTCGCCCCGCAGGGCCACCGGAGAGCCCGGCGCGAGATGCCTGAGCGCCACGGCGCCCGCCTCGGCCGGCACGTCCAGGACGTCGAACCGCACCCCCGTGACCAGCCGCAGCGGCCGGCCGGGCACTGTCGCCCACCCCAGATCGTTCTCGTACCAGCGTCGGACCCCGGCATCGGGGCCGGGGTCGCACGGACGACGGGGAAGAGGGACCGTGGAGGTCACGGGGACCGAGCCAGCCATGCCACGTGCAACCGGCGAAGCACACCGAGAGTTACGCTGGGTGTGCCGATAATTGCGCACAGTGCCCAAAAGGGGAGCGTATGGGCCCCTGGGGAGGCGCAAGGTTGTTCGCCCATAGCGGAGGGAACCAGGCCGCGCGGCATGGAGTGTCAGTCCCTGCGGGTAAGACATGCCTAGTGGGAGGGGGCGACGCGCAGGATCGGCCGTCTCACGTTCGCCATCGGCGTACTGGCGAGTGGGGTAACTGCCTGGCCTGCGGGAACATCGTCTCGCACCATCGGGTTGGAGCAGATGTCGGCGTTCGGGGTCAGGAGGCCAAGGACGGTGTCGGCAGTTGGAATGAGCGGTCCCCGCTTGCGGGACTAAGCTGCGGAAGGACAGGGAGGGGAAGTTCCCCCCACTGCCTGACCGCTCTGAGGAGCGATTAACGATGTTCGAGAGGTTCACCGACCGCGCGCGGCGGGTTGTCGTCCTGGCTCAGGAAGAAGCCCGGATGCTCAACCACAACTACATCGGCACCGAGCACATCCTCCTGGGTCTCATCCACGAGGGTGAAGGTGTCGCCGCTAAGGCCCTGGAGAGCCTCGGCATTTCGCTCGAGGCGGTCCGCCAGCAGGTGGAGGAGATCATCGGCCAGGGCCAGCAGGCCCCGTCCGGCCACATCCCCTTCACCCCCCGTGCCAAGAAGGTGCTGGAGCTGTCGCTCCGCGAGGCGCTTCAGCTGGGTCACAACTACATCGGCACAGAGCACATCCTGCTCGGCCTGATCCGTGAGGGCGAGGGCGTCGCCGCCCAGGTCCTGGTCAAGCTGGGCGCAGACCTCAACCGGGTGCGGCAGCAGGTCATCCAGCTGCTCTCCGGTTACCAGGGCAAGGAGACCGCCGCCGCCGGCGGCCCGGCCGAGGGCACCCCCTCGACCTCCCTCGTCCTGGACCAGTTCGGCCGGAACCTCACCCAGGCCGCTCGTGAGTCCAAGCTCGACCCGGTCATCGGGCGCGAGAAGGAGATCGAGCGGGTCATGCAGGTGCTGTCCCGCCGTACCAAGAACAACCCGGTCCTGATCGGTGAGCCCGGCGTCGGCAAGACCGCCGTCGTCGAGGGTCTCGCGCAGGCCATCGTCAAGGGCGAGGTGCCCGAGACCCTCAAGGACAAGCACCTCTACACTCTGGACCTCGGCGCCCTGGTCGCCGGCTCCCGCTACCGCGGTGACTTCGAGGAGCGCCTGAAGAAGGTCCTCAAGGAGATCCGCACCCGCGGCGACATCATCCTGTTCATCGACGAGCTGCACACGCTGGTCGGTGCGGGTGCCGCCGAGGGCGCCATCGACGCCGCCTCCATCCTGAAGCCGATGCTGGCCCGCGGTGAGCTGCAGACCATCGGTGCGACCACCCTGGACGAGTACCGCAAGCACCTGGAGAAGGACGCGGCCCTGGAGCGCCGCTTCCAGCCCATCCAGGTCGCCGAGCCGTCCCTGCCGCACACGATCGAGATCCTCAAGGGCCTGCGCGACCGCTACGAGGCCCACCACCGTGTCTCCATCACGGACGAGGCCCTCGTCCAGGCGGCCACGCTGGCCGACCGCTACATCTCGGACCGCTTCCTGCCGGACAAGGCGATCGACCTGATCGACGAGGCCGGTTCCCGGATGCGCATCCGCCGCATGACCGCGCCGCCGGACCTGCGCGAGTTCGACGAGAAGATCGCCGCCGTCCGCCGGGACAAGGAGTCCGCGATCGACTCGCAGGACTTCGAGAAGGCCGCCTCCCTCCGCGACAAGGAGAAGCAGCTCCTGGCCGCCAAGGCCAAGCGGGAGAAGGAGTGGAAGGCCGGCGACATGGACGTCGTCGCCGAGGTCGACGGCGAGCTGATCGCCGAGGTCCTCGCCACGGCCACCGGCATCCCGGTCTTCAAGCTGACCGAGGAGGAGTCCAGCCGCCTGCTCCGCATGGAGGAGGAGCTGCACAAGCGGGTCATCGGCCAGGTCGACGCCGTCAAGGCGCTGTCGAAGGCGATCCGCCGTACGCGCGCCGGTCTGAAGGACCCGAAGCGTCCCGGTGGTTCGTTCATCTTCGCCGGCCCGTCCGGTGTCGGTAAGACCGAACTCTCCAAGGCCCTCGCCGAGTTCCTCTTCGGTGACGAGGACGCGCTGATCTCCCTCGACATGTCGGAGTTCAGCGAGAAGCACACGGTCTCGCGTCTCTTCGGTTCGCCCCCCGGCTACGTGGGCTACGAAGAGGGCGGTCAGCTGACGGAGAAGGTCCGCCGCAAGCCGTTCTCGGTCGTCCTCTTCGACGAGGTCGAGAAGGCCCACCCGGACATCTTCAACTCGCTGCTGCAGATCCTGGAGGACGGTCGCCTGACCGACTCCCAGGGCCGGGTCGTGGACTTCAAGAACACGGTCATCATCATGACGACCAACCTCGGCACCCGGGACATCTCCAAGGGCTTCAACCTGGGCTTCGCGGCCTCGGGTGACACGAAGACCAACTACGAGCGCATGAAGAACAAGGTCCAGGACGAGCTGAAGCAGCACTTCCGGCCAGAGTTCCTCAACCGCGTCGACGACGTGGTCGTCTTCCCGCAGCTGACGCAGGAGGACATCCTGCGGATCGTCGACCTGATGATCGGCAAGGTGGACGAGCGCCTCAAGGACCGGGACATGGGCATCGAGCTCTCCCAGTCCGCCAAGGAGCTGCTGTCCAAGAAGGGTTACGACCCGGTGCTGGGCGCGCGTCCGCTGCGTCGCACGATCCAGCGCGAGATCGAGGACTCGCTCTCCGAGAAGATCCTCTTCGGCGAGCTGCGCCCCGGTCACATCGTGGTCGTGGACACCGAGGGCGAGGGTGAGACGCAGACCTTCACCTTCCGGGGTGAGGAGAAGTCGGCACTGCCGGACGTCCCGCCGATCGAGCAGGCGGCCGGCGGGGCCGGGCCGAACCTGAGCAAGGACGCGTAAGGCTTCGGCGAATCGGCCGGGCAGAAACCGCGCGACAAGGGGCCGGTGCTTTCGAGCACCGGCCCCTTTCGGGGTCTGTGGGCGCCTTGAGATCAGAAGGCGAAGGGGCGGGACCGGGGAGCCAGTACTTCGGTGTCCGGGAAGTCCGCGTCGTGCGCGGTCCTGTCCAAGGCGATGCCGAGGCCGCGGCCGCCCGCGAGGACCCGGTGAATCGAGCGCCGCGTCCACCAGCTGCGCGGCGAGTTTGCGCATTTCCTTCTCGCCCGGTCCGCGTCCGCTGTTTCGGAAGGGGACGAGTTCTCTCAGCCGTATGGGCTTTGCGACCAGTCCGGCTCCGGGGCCGTCCGCAGGGAACAGCTTCTTCAACAGCGAGACGATCAGCCCGAGGGCCGGCTTCCCGCCGATTGCCGCGGGCTCCATCCGCCACCCCGTGGTCGTAGAACCTCAAAGACAGGGATGGAGCCCAGTCGGTGGACTCAGTGGCGGGTCAGGACAACTGGCCGTTGTAGTCCGGGAGTTTGTACGTCTTCTCGGCGTGGCCGCCGGAGAGGTCGGTGGCGCTGTTGCCGATGTTCGCGACGATCGTGTAGCCCTGGTTCTCGATGTCGACGCGCTGTGCGGTCTTGTAGGCGGCGACGTCCTTGAACAGGTCGAACAGGCCGCGGACGTACAGGCCGGAGACGTCGTAGCCGTCGTGCTCGAGGTTGTACTCGGTGGGCCAGTAGATGATGCCCGGACGCGCGGTGACGAAGAACAGCTTCACGCCGTGCTGCTGGGCGTACTGGGCGACGTTCAGCACGGGCTTGTTGGCCGGCTGCGGGTAGGAGAACCCGAAGTCGGTCTCCAGCGTGGTGTTGTCGATGTCGAAGACGATCGCCTGCTTCTCGCCCGGCTCGGCGTGGGCGATGCGGTACTTGAGGTACGGCAGGGCCTGGTTCATGACCGTCTGGCAGTCCTTCTGCCAGGTGGCGTAGTCGACCTTGCCGGTGGTGGCGGCCGCGGTGGAGCTGCCGGCGGCGGCCGGGGCGGCGGAGTCGGCCGCCTGCGCGGGGACGGCCAGTGCGGCGAGCGCGGCCACGGAGACGGCGGTGACGGATATCCGGCGCGCCCAGGGGCGTGTGGTCATCGGTGGGGTTCCTCTCACGTCCGTACGCTGCACGGCCCGAAAAGTGATCTGTCAGGGGCATGATCTGCTGTGCGGGTGTCGCGAGGGGAACCGTAAGGTTACTGATCGGTAGGTGGATAGAGGCCTGCGTCACATTTCTCCGGTCCACGGCTTATGGAGTCGGTGACATGGCACACAGCGAAATACCCGGTACTAACCCCGATCGTGGATCTCCAAACGGGACAAAAGGGATTTTAGGGGTGACGCCTGGAGAGGAAAGGCCACGTCAGGGGCCGGGTGTCTGAAATGGGCGATCTGTCAAGAAGTAATGGTATTTGATGCCGTCTACTGCACCGAGTCGTAGATGGGGGGGATTGAGTGCCGATGGGGTGGCGGGTTACCAATGAATTGCCCACCCGCCGAGCGGAAGCATTCGTACGCCGGGTGGCTCTCTGTTCCCGACTTCACGAGGTCTAGATGTTCCAGCGCTTCACGTCCCGTAACTCCCGTACGTCCTCGCTCCGCAACCGCGCGGCCGTCCTGGCCCTCGGAATGGGCGCCACGGCGGTACTGGGCAGCGGGATCGCGAGCGCCGCGACTCCCTCCGCGGCCTCTTGGGTCGACCCGGTGAAGAAGTACACCCTGTCGGCCAGCTTCATGCAGTCCGGCAGCCACTGGGTCGCCAAGCACAGCGGTCAGGACTTCGCGGTGCCGACCGGCACCGAGGTCCTCGCGGCGCACGGCGGCACCGTCGTCAAGGCCGGTCCCAACGGCGCCGGTGACGGTCCCGCGTACGGCAACGCCGTCGTCATCAAGCACGGCAACGGCACCTACTCGCAGTACGCGCACCTGTCCCGGATCGACGTCAAGGTCGGCCAGGTCGTCAACACCGCCCAGCACATCGCGCTCTCGGGCAGCACCGGCAACTCCACCGGCCCGCACCTGCACTTCGAGATCCGCACGACCCCGAACTACGGCTCCGCGGTCGACCCGGTCGCCTTCCTGCACGCCAAGGGCGTCAAGGTCTGATCCCGCGTCAGCCGGTCACCCTGGCGGGAGCCGGTCATCCTGGCGGGCGCCCTCGTGCGCCTGCGTGACGAGATCCACGGCGACCTCGAGAACGGCCTCGCGCTTCTTCTCGGGGTCGCCTTCCAGGTCCTGCATCACGAACATCCCCGCGTGCAGCGTGAACAGCGCGCTGATGCAGCGGACCTGGTCCGCGAGCCGGGCCTCGGGGTCGATGATGATGTCCCGCAGGCCGCGCATCCGGTCCTTGAAGGTGTCGCCGATGCGCAGTTCCCGTACCGTCGCCTGGTTCTCCTGCATGAACCGGAACAGCGGTTCCGCGCCGGACAGGGCCTCGCTGTAGCGCCGTACGATCTCCTGCTTGGTCTCCAGTGTGTGCGGGCGGCTCCTGCCCCACTCGATCAGGTCCTCGATCGGCTGCGTCAGATCCTCGAAGAGGCTGACGATGATCTCTTCCTTCGTCTTGAAGTGGTAGTAGAGAGCCGCCTTCGTGACGTCGAGACGCTCGGCGATCTCGCGCAGGGAGGTCTTCTCGTAGCCCTGCTCGGCGAAGAGTTCGAGCGCCACGTCCTGGATGCGCTGGCGGGTGTTGCCGCGGCGCTGCTGCTTCGTGCCGTCCATGGTGACGCCCATCCTCGTACTCCTTGCGCTCCCGCGGAAACTTACTTGACGCCCGGCTAGTTTCCAGTCTACTTTCCCCAGTGTAATGAACTAGCCGGGCGGCAAGTAAGTGATGGCCGCCAGGGGGAGTGGGAGAGATGGCGGACACGCAGACGGCCGAGACCGGCCGGCCGATACCGGAGCAGCCGGAGACGGCGAAACCCGGAAAGTCCGAGAAGCAGCCGAAGAGCGTCCGAGTGGTCCTGCTCGCGCTCATGATCGCGATGATGCTCGCGATGCTCGACAACATGATCGTGGGCACCGCGATGCCGACGATCGTGGGCGAGCTGGGAGGCCTGGAGCACCTGTCCTGGGTGGTGACGGGCTACACCCTCGCCACCGCGGCCTCGACCCCGATCTGGGGCAAGCTCGGTGACATGTACGGGCGCAAGGGCTCGTTCCTCCTGTCGATCGTGATCTTCCTGATCGGCTCGGCGCTCAGCGGCATGGCCCAGAACATGGGCGAGCTCATCGGGTTCCGCGCCGTGCAGGGTCTCGGCGCCGGCGGTCTGATGGTCGGCGTCATGGCGATCATCGGCGACCTGATCCCGCCGCGGGAGCGCGGCAAGTACACCGGCATGATGGCCGGTGTCATGGCGCTCGCGATGATCGGCGGTCCGCTGGTCGGCGGCACCATCACCGACAACTGGGGCTGGCGCTGGTCCTTCTACATCAACCTGCCGCTGGGTGCCGTGGCCCTGGCGCTGGTCAGCGCCGTGCTGCACCTGCCGAAGAAGCGGGCGAAGGCGCGCATCGACTTCCTGGGCGTCGCGCTGCTGACCGTCGGCATCACCTCGATCGTGCTGGTCACCACCTGGGGCGGCACCGAGTACGCCTGGACCTCCGCGCGGATCATGGAGCTGACCGCCATCGGCGTCGTCTCGCTGATCGGGTTCGTGTGGTGGCAGACCAAGGCCGCCGAGCCGGTGGTTCCGCTGCACATGTTCCGCAGCCGCAACTTCACCCTGATGTCCGTCATCGGCTTCATCACCGGCTTCGTGATGTTCGGTGCCACGCTCTACCTGCCGCTGTACCAGCAGGCGGTGCAGGGTGCCTCCGCGACCAACTCCGGTCTGCTGCTCCTGCCGATGCTCGGCGCGATGCTCGTGACCTCGATGGTCGCCGGCCGGGTCACCACCAACAGCGGCCGCTACAAGATCTTCCCGATCGTCGGCGGCGCGCTGATGATCGTCGGGCTGTACCTGCTGTCCCTGATGGACACCGGGACGACCCGGCTGACCTCCGGCATCTACATGGCCGTCCTGGGTCTGGGCATGGGCTGCCTGATGCAGATCACCATGCTGGTGGCACAGAACAGCGTGGAGATGAAGGACATGGGCGTGGCCTCCTCGTCCACGACGCTGCTCCGTACGCTCGGTTCCTCCTTCGGTGTCGCCATCATGGGCGCGCTGTTCAACAACCGGGTCCAGCACGTCATGGCCGAGCGGGCCGGTGCGCTGGGCAAGGGCATCACCGAGAAGTCCGCCCAGCTGGACGCGAAGAGCCTGGCGAAGCTGCCCGCGATGGCACGGGAGGCGTACCAGCACGCGGTGTCCTCCGGTACGCACTCGGCGTTCCTGCTCGGCGCGGTGATCGCGGTGCCGGTGCTGATCCTCGCGCTGTTCGTCAAGGAGGTGCCGCTGAAGGGCGGTCCGCAGAAGCAGGCCTCCTCGCAGGAGGGCGACGGCGCGGTCGCGCCGCCCGTGGTCGACGCGGTCTGACGCGTCCCCGAGTCGAAGGCCCCCGGTCGGTGTCCGCCCCGGGGGCCTTCGTCGTGTCTGCGGGCACCCGCCTCGTGCCGGCCGCCCAGAGCCGTGCGGGTCGCGGAGGCGGTGCTGGTCGACCCGGTCAGCCGGCTCCGCCGGACAGCGGCAGCATCGGGTAACTGCCCGTGTTGGTGGGGGCGTGTTCCGGGAGCCAGAGGACGGCCACCGCGCCCTCCGACGGCAGGCCGGGCGGCGTGTCGACCGGACGTACGTTGCGGAAGGTCAGCCGGGCGCCGAGGACCCGGGCCTGGCCCGCGGCGATGGTCAGGCCCAGGCCGTGGCCCTGGCCGGCGCGGTCCTCGCTGCCGGTGCGGAACCGGCTCGGGCCCTCGGCGAGCAGTTCCTCGGGGAAGCCGGGGCCGTGGTCGCGGACCCGGATCACCCGGCCCTCGACGCTCACCTCGATCGGCGGCCTGCCGTGCCGGGCGGCGTTCGCGAGCAGGTTGAACAGCACGCGCTCCAGGCGGCGCGGGTCGGTGGTGACCTCCGACTCGTGCACCACCCGTACGACGATGTCCGGGTCCTTCGCGGCCACCCGCCGGGCGACGAACTCGCCCAGCATGATGTCCTGCAGCTCGGCCCGCTCGGAGGCACCGTCGAGCCGGGCGACCTCCAGGACGTCCTCGACCAGCGTCCGCATGGCCTTCGCCCGGTCCAGGACCAGTTCGGTCGGGCGGCCCGGGGGCAGCAGTTCGGCGGCCGTGAGCAGACCGGTCACCGGGGTGCGCAGTTCGTGCGCGATGTCGGCGGTGACCCGGCGCTCGGCCTCCAGGCGCTGGCGCAGCGCGTCCGCCATGGCGTCCACCGCGCGCGCGAGATCGTCGGTCTCGTCCCGTACGATCCCGCCGATGGCCTCCCGCACCCGGACGTCGGTCTCGCCGCCTGCGACCCGGTTCGCGGCGGCCGCCGCCTTGCGCAGCCGCCCGGACAGCTGCCCGCCGATCAGCACGCCGAGCGCGCTGCCGCCGAACACGACCGCCACGGAGCCGATGACCAGCGCCTGGTCCAGGTCCTTCAGCACGTCGGAGGAACGGTCCGGCATGGGGGTGTGCAGGGACAGCACATGCCCGTCCTTGGTGGGCACGGCCGCCCAGATGTCCGGCACGTCCGCGTCGTCGGTGACGTCGCTGGCCTTGCGGCCCTGCTCCACCTTCTCGCGCAGCGCGGCCGGCAGCCCGGGGTCGTCGACCTTGATGCTGGGGAAGTTCGGCCGCCGGTTCAGCTCGTAGTTGCGCTGCGCGATCTGGACGCGCTGGTTGGCCAGGTCGCGTGCGTTGTCGAGCATCGAGACCCGGGCCGCGTTGTGCACGACCAGGCTCAGCGCGATCGCCACAAGACCGGCCACCAGCGCGATCGCCGCGCTGAGCTTCCATCTGAGCCCGGTGTGCAGACCCGCGCGCTCCATGCGCCGGACCGGGTGTCGCAGGATCCCCCGCATCACGGTGCTCCGCTCAGGCCTTCAGCTTGTAGCCGAAGCCACGGACGGTCTCGATCCGGTCCGGGCCGATCTTCTGGCGCAGCCGCTGCACATGCACGTCGACGACCCGGGTGTCCCCGCCCCAGCCGTAGTCCCACACGCGCTCCAGCAGCTTGTCGCGGGAGAGCACGGTGCCCGGCGCGGAGGAGAACTCCAGCAGCAGCCGCATCTCGGTCGGCGTGAGCGCGACCGGTTGCCCGGACCGGCGCACCTCCATGCCGTCGGTGTCGATCTCCAGGTCCCCGAAGGTGAGCACCCCGTCGTTCACCGCGTCCGCCGCGGCCTCGGCCTTGGCCCTGCCGCCCGCGTGCCCGAAGCGTCGCAGCACGGCCCGGATCCGCGCGACCAGCACCGCACCGTCGAACGGCTTGGTCACGTAGTCGTCGGCGCCCGCCTCCAGACCGAGGACGACGTCGATGGAGTCGGCACGCGCCGACAGCATGATCACCGGCACGGTCGACTCGTCCCGGATACGACGGCACAGGCTCACGCCGTCCAGGCCCGGGAGCATGACGTCCAGCAGCGCGATGTCGGGGCGGTCGGCCCGGAACGCCTCCAGGCCCGACAGCCCGTCGGGCATCGCGGTGACCGCGAAGCCGTCCCGCTCCAGGGCGAGCTGGGTGGCCTCACGGATGACGTCGTCGTCCTCGACGAACAGGACGTGGGTCTGGTCTGCCATCCCGGTGCTCTCAGTCCTCGTGGTGTGCGTGTGTGTGGGGGTGCGTGCGGCGGAGTGCGGTGCGGTGTGGCGCGGTGTGTGGTGTGGTCAGTTGTCCGGCGCGGGCGCCGCCGTGTCGCCGCCCGTCTTGCTGTAGTCGGTCTCGTGCGTGTGCACCTGGGTGAACCGGCCCGCCTTCCAGCTGTACGTGATCACGGTCTCCCTGGACGGGTTCGAGAGGGCGTCGTCCGTGTCGTACACCTGCTTGGTCACGGTCAGGTCGGCGCCGTCGATCTCCGCGTAGACCGGTGACTCCTCCGCCCGGAACACGTTCTTGTACGTGCCGCGGACGTCCCGGTACACGTAGGTGCCGAGCCCGACCCAGTCGCCGCAGGTAAGCACGTTGACGACGACGTCGTTGACGGGTCCGCCGGTCAGGTGGCCGTAGGTGACGTCGACCGGGTAGTCGTCGCCGCCGCACGGCTTCAGGTCCCGCTTGATCGCCTCCGAGACCTGCGGGTCCTTCCGCAGCAGCGCGACCGCGTCCACGCGCTTGTACGTCTCGGAGGGGCTCGCCGACGGCGAGGTGACGGCGCCGGCCACCGCGGAGGCGTGCGCCGGGCCCTCGTCCCGCGCGCCCGTGCCGCCGCTGCTGCACGAGGCGAGAAAAAGGGCGAGGGCGGCGACCGAGGCCACAGCCGAGATCACCGCCAGAGAACTCCCTCGGGCCCTGCTGGGCCCGGCCCCGGTCAGGCCGCGCAACGCTCCCGCTCCTCACGCTCCAGCGCGCGTGCGTCCAGATCGCGCGCCTCCAGCTCCTCGCGGAGCCGGGCGAGCGCCCGGTGCAGCGTGCTCTTGACCGTACCGGCCGACATGCCGAGGGCAGCGGCCGTCTCCTCCGTGGACATCTGCTCCCAGTGTCGCAGCACGACGACACTGCGCTGCTTCGGTGCGAGCACCTTCATGATGTCCATCAGCAGGGCCCGGTCCGCGTGCTGCTCGGTGGAGTCGTCGACCGGCGCCTCCGGAAGCTGCTCGGTCGGGACCTCCTCCAGCTTGCGCGCCCGCCACCACTCGGTCCGGGTGTTGATCATCACGCGGCGCAGGTAGGCGTCGGCGAGCCGCTTGTCGGCGATGCCCTCCCAGCGGCCGTACGTCCGCACGAGCGCGGTCTGCAGCAGGTCCTGGGCGTCCACCGGGTCCGGGACCAGCCGGCGGGCGCTGCGCAGCAGCGCGTCCTGCCGGGTGCGGACGTACTCCTCGAACTCGAGCACCTCACCCTGCGCCATGATCAACCGCCTCCGTTCCCCGTGACTCCGGCTTGTGCCTGAAGTTCTGCCGTCCCGCTGTCCCGGTGGTCCGCCGGGCACGACACAGAAACTACGGAGCAGTTGTCACGGGGCTGTGCGGAGCGGCCTGCGGCCGGCAATCGGATGTCCGTCGGTTGTGTAACGGAAGTAGGCGCGGGGTAAGGGAGTTGGTCTTTTTGTCCCGTTATAGGGTAATTGGCCTGGCGGGGGCTGTCGTAACGGAAGCCCCCGCCCTGTGACTTGGCAGGCCAGGTCGGCCGACTCGGCCGACCTGGCCGGGCGTCAGCTCAGCGGCAGCCGGTACAGACCGTTCGCCAGCGGCTCCACCAGTCCGTCGGAGACGAGCCCGTCGAGCGCGCGGGCACGCTGCACCGGCTCGTGCCACACCCGGTCCAGCACCGCCTGCGGCACCGGCGCGTGCGCATCGCGCAGCACCGCGAGCAGCTTGCCGCGCACCTGACGGTCGGTGCCCGCGTACGTCTGCCCGCGCCGCGGCGGCCCCTCGTGCTCCGGCTTGCCGGCCAGCCGCCAGGCGCACTGCGCGGCGATCGGGCACCGCTGGCAGCCCTCGTTCTTCGCCGTGCACACCAGCGCGCCCAGCTCCATGGAGGCGGCGGCCCAGCGGGCGGCCGTCCTGTCGTCCTCGGGCAGCAGCTCACGGGCCAGCCGGCGTTCGGCGGCGGTGGTGGCGTTCGGCGGGTACTGCACCCCCGTCACCGCGCGCGCCAAGACCCGGCGCACGTTCGTGTCCAGCACCGGATGCCGCTGCCCGTACGCGAAGGAGGCCACCGCGGCGGCCGTGTACTCGCCGATGCCGGGCAGAGCCAGCAGTTGCGCATGGTCGGTCGGCACGTCCCCGCCGTGCCGTTCCGTTATGGCCACGGCCGCGCCGTGCAGGCGCAGGGCGCGGCGCGGATAGCCGAGCCGGCCCCAGGCGCGCACCGCCTCGCCCGGGGGTTCCTTGGCGAGGTCGGCGGGGCGCGGCCAGCGGGCCAGCCACTGCTCGTAGACGGGCTGCACTCGGTTCACGGGGGTCTGCTGGAGCATGAACTCGCTGACCATCACGCCCCACGGCCCCGCCTCCGGGCGGCGCCAGGGGAGGTCGCGGGCGTTGATGTCGAACCAGTCGATCACGGGGGCGTGAAGCTTTTCAGTCATGGCCTTTCCGATCCTGCCACGCCGTGCGCGCACATGGTCGGTTGCGGCGCGGAACCGGAGCGTTGCGCCGGGTGAGGAACGCTCCGCGCGGCGGGCCGGAGGGGCGTCGAAGATGCCTGTACTCGGCGGAAGTTGCCCGGGATGATGATCCGGAAAAGTTGGTGTCCGGACGGCGGGTGACGCAAGCGAGCGCGCCGATCTCTCGTACAGTTTGCGCCGTGGGATCTCTGCGCAATCCGATCGGGCCGCTTCCCTCCTCCATCTACTGGCGAAGGAGGGCCGTACTGCTGTCCCTGGTCGCCTTGTTGGCGCTGCTGATCATGTGGGTCGTCACGTCCGGCGGCGGGAGCGGCAGGACGAGCGCGGGCGGGTCCAACGACAAGAATCCCGTGTCCACGATCACCCCGGGACCGTCCGGATCCGGCCCCGCGTACAGCCAACACCCCGGCGGGCGCGACGAGTCGGGCGGAGACTCCGGCGGCAGCGGATCCGGCGGTGGATCGGGTGGCGGATCGGGTGGCGGTTCCGGCGGCGGTTCCGACTCCGCGGGGGCCGGCGACTCCGGCTCGTCCGGCTCGGGCGGCGGCTCCGACAGTGGCTCGGGCGGCGACTCCGGGTCCGGCTCGGGCTCCGGCTCGGGCTCCGGTTCCGGCGACGTCACTTCGGGTGACGTGCTCTCGGCGTCCTCCGACCTGCCCGTCTGTTCCTCCGGCGCGGTCTCCCTGACCCTGCGCAGCAAGCACAACTCCTACTCGCCGGACCAGACGCCGACCTTCCAACTGGTCGCGAAGAACTCCTCGTCCACCGACTGCAAGGTCGATCTCGGCCCGAAGCACGCGGTGTTGACGGTCACCCCGGCCGACGGCGACGACACGTACTGGTCCTCGGCCGACTGCCCCAAGGGTGCCGCCGACCTGGTCTTCCGCGTGGCCGCGGGCCAGAGCATCACCTACACCGTGCAGTGGGACCGCAAGCCGAGCGCCCCCCAGTGCGCGACACCCCCAGCGGGCTCGGCCAAGCCCGGCACCTACCTCCTGGAAGCGAAGACCCCGGGCTTCTCCAAGTCCCAGGCGTCGTTCGTCCTGTCGGCGGACTGACGACGGACGACACCGCACCCCCCCCAAGGGGCGCGGGGAACTGCGCGACGAGCCCCCCGGCGGCTCGCAGGTGACCGGGTAGGTGCGGGGCCTGTGCGGTCGGCGTCACCGTAACTTCCTGGGGGCGCGGGGAGCTGCGCGACCAGCCCCCATCGGCCCGCACGTAAACGGACCGGCCGAGAACTCAGACGTACCGCTCGAGAATCGACGACTCGGCCAACCGCGACAGCCCCTCGCGGACACTCCTCGCACGCGCCTCACCGACGCCGTCCACCGCCTGCAGGTCGTCGACGCTCGCAGCGAGCAGCTTCTGCAGCCCCCCGAAGTGCTCGACCAGCCGGTCGATGATTGCGCCGGGAAGGCGCGGCACCTTCGCCAGGAGGCGGAAGCCACGCGGGGACACGGCCGAGTCGAGGGTCTCGGGGGAGCCGGTGTAACCCAGCGCCCGCGCCACCGTGCCCAGTTCCAGCAGCTCCGCGTGGGTGAGGGCGTCCAGCTCGGACAGGGCCTGCTCGACCGTGCGGGACCGCTTGGCCGTCGGCTCGGGAACATAGTCCCGGACGACCAGCTCACGGTCCGGCTCGACCCCGGCGATCAACTCCTCCAGCTGGAGAGCCAGAAGACGACCGTCCGTGCCCAGTTCGACCACATATTCGGCGATTTCGGTGGCGATGCGCCGCACCATCTCCAGCCGCTGCGCGACCGCCGACACATCGCGGACCGTCACCAGGTCCTCGATCTCCAGCGCCGACAGCGTGCCCGCGACCTCGTCCAGGCGGAGCTTGTACCGCTCCAGGGTCGCCAGCGCCTGGTTCGCCCGGGACAGGATCGCCGCCGAGTCCTCCAGCACGCGCCGCTGCCCGTCGACGTACAGGGCGATCAGCCGCATGGACTGGGAGACGGACACCACAGGGAAGCCGACCTGCTTGGAGACCCGGTCGGCCGTCCGGTGCCGCGTACCCGTCTCCTCCGTGGGGATCGTCGGGTCCGGCACCAGCTGCACGCCGGCCCGCAGGATCTTCGACAGGTCCGACGACAGCACGATGCCGCCGTCCAGCTTGCACAGCTCCCGCAGGCGCGTCGCCGTGAACTCGACGTCCAGGACGAATCCGCCCGTGCACATCGCCTCGACCGTCTTGTCGGAGCCCAGCACGATCAGCCCGCCGGTGTTGCCGCGCAGGATCCGCTCCAGTCCGTCACGCATGGCGGTACCCGGAGCCACAGCGCTCAGCGAGGCGCGCATCAGGCCATCGGAACCGGCACTCCCACCGGACTTTCCGGGAGCTGCTGCCCGGTCGTTGGCTGCCACTGCACTCCTCCGGTCGCAGGTTCTGAGGCGCTCCCGTCCCCTGCTCGGTTCGTACGGACGGGCGAGACCTGCGCAAAGTCTACCGGCGGTCCTCCGCCTCCTGTGGGGCCTCTCGGCGACGCGAGCGCGGCAGCACCCTGAGCGCGTCCCCCATGTCGGCGACTTCCAGGACCTTCATCCCGGCCGGGACCTTGCCCGGATCGCCCGGTACCAGCGCGTGCGTGAAGCCCAGCCGGTGCGCCTCGGCGAGCCTGCGCTGCACTCCCGTGACCCGTCTCACCTCGCCCGCGAGACCCACCTCGCCGATCGCGACGAGATTCTTCGGCAACGGGGTGTCGCTCGCGGCGGAGGCGAGGGCGAGGGCGATCGCGAGGTCGGCGGCGGGCTCCGACAGCTTCACGCCGCCCACCGTCGCCGAGTAGATGTCCCGCTTGCCGAGCGCGCTGATCCGGCCGCGCTGCTCCAGCACCGCCAGCATCATCGACACCCGGGAGGTCTCCAGGCCCGAGGTGGTCCGGCGCGGGGAGGGGATCTGGGAGTCCACGGTCAGCGCCTGCACCTCGGCCACCAGCGGGCGGCGGCCCTCGAGGGTGACCGTCAGGCAGGTGCCGGGGACCGGCTCGGCACGGCGGGTCAGGAAGAGCCCGCTGGGGTCGGCGAGCCCGGTGATGCCCTCGTCGTGCAGCTCGAAGCAGCCGACCTCGTCCGTGGCGCCGTAGCGGTTCTTCACACCGCGCACCAGACGCAGGCGCGCGTGCCGGTCGCCCTCGAAGTGGAGGACGACGTCGACCAGGTGCTCCAGCAGGCGGGGGCCGGCGATCGCGCCGTCCTTGGTGACGTGGCCCACGAGGAGTGTGGACATGCCGCGCTCCTTGGAGGCGCGGATCAGGGCCCCGGCGACCTCCCTGACCTGGGCCATGCCGCCGGGCGCGCCGTCGATCTCGGGGGAGGCCACGGTCTGCACGGAGTCGAGGATCAGCAGGGACGGCTTGACCGCGTCCAGGTGTCCGAGGACGGCGGCCAGATCGGTCTCGGCGGCCAGATAGAGGTTGTCGTCGAGAGCGCGGATGCGGTCGGCGCGCAGCCGCACCTGGCTCGCCGACTCCTCGCCGGTCACATAGAGGGTGCGGTGCTCCTCGCTCGCGGACTTGGCCGCCACGTCCAGCAGCAGCGTGGACTTGCCGACGCCGGGCTCGCCCGCGAGCAGCACGACCGCGCCGGGTACGAGACCGCCGCCGAGCACCCGGTCCAGCTCCGGCACGCCGGTGGTGCGGGCGGTGGCCTGGCGGCCGTCGACCTGGCCGATGGGCAGCGCGGAGCTGGTGACCCGGCCCGGCGCCGTCGTACGCACCGCGGGCGCGCCGTACTCCTCGACGGTTCCCCAGGCCTGGCACTCGGGGCAGCGGCCGAGCCACTTCGCCGTCTGCCAGCCGCACTCGGTGCAGCGGTAGGACGGTCGGTCCTTGGTGGTCTTGGTACGGGCAGCCATGCGGAAACCGTAGCCCGGACCACTGACAACGCCCGCCCGGGGCGCATGGGCGTGGTCCAGAGGCCGCTGAAGGGGTTCGATACCGGCCATGGCCCGTCGAATTCGAGCCACGGAATGAAGGGTTCCTGTCCCCTTATGAGGGATCGTTTCACCCGTACGGGTTAAATGTGCTCAAGGTGCAACAAGGGGCGCACCGCCGCCGCCTACGGTCGCACAGGTGATGAGCAGCAGTCCGGAGACCTCGACCCGCACCACCGGCGCGCACCGGGCGCACCGGGAGGCGCGCGACCGCGCCGCCGCACGCACCCTCGCCCAGCGGCCGTCGGCGCGCTACGAGCCGTATCTGGACGGTCTGTTCACCTACTGCCTGTCGGTGCTGTGCGACCACGACGCCGCCACCGCCGCCCTCCGGGACGTCCTCGCGCTCGCCGAACGGCGCGGACAGCGCGTCCCGCAGGCCGCGGCCGACCGCAGGGCCTGGCTGTACGCGCTGGCCCGCTGGGCATGCCTGCGCGGGCTCGCCCAGGCCAAGCAGAAACGTCAGGTCACCCATGCGGCGAGCCGTCCCGCGGCCGGGAAGCAGGCGCCGGATCCACCCGTCACCCCGGAGGTCCGGGAACGGCGGCGCCGCGAACTCGCCCTGCTCGCCTGGCCGGAGGCGGCCGGCACCACCCCCGAGCAGCGCGAGGCGCTGGAGCTGGCCGTCCGCCACCAGCTCGCGGCGAACGAGGTCGCCGCCGTGCTCGGCATGGAGCCCGCCGTCGCGCGCGAGCTGCTGGCCTCCGCCGCGTGCGAGGTGGAGCGGACCCGGGCCGCCCTCGCCGTGGTCGAGACCGGGGGCTGCCCGAGCGTGGCCCACCTCACCGGCGACAGCCGTCTGGTCCTCAGCGCGGCCCTGCGCCGCGAGCTGGTCCGGCACGTCGACGACTGCCCGCGCTGCCGCCGCACCGCCGAGCGCGCGGTGCCCGGCCGCTGGCCCGGTGCCACGGTCACCCCGGCCGAGCTGCCCGTCCTGGAGGCGCCCCGCGCGGCCCTGCGCGTCGCCCTCGCGCACCACCCGCGCGCGCGGGGTGCCGCCGTGCCGCGCTTCGACCGGCGTGGTTTTCCGATGGACCCCAAGGACCGCGCGGCCCGGCGCGACCGGCTGCGCGCGCGTGCCGTCACCACGACCGTCGTCGCCACCGTCGTCGCCGCCCCGGTCCTCGCCCTGTGGGCCGCCTACCGGGGCGGACCCATCGCCGACGCGGACGGCCGTTCCATCACCGCGCGCGAGGCGAAGAGCCCCGACGCGCTCGGCAGCGACGCGGCGGGCGGGTACGAGAACGCGGGCAACGCCAGCGTGAGACCCGGCTCGCGCTTCGGCAAGAACGGCAAGGCGGACGTCTCCGTGGAGGTCGTCAGCGTCACCGGAACCGGCACGAAGGGCGAGGGGCAGCTCGAGGTCGGCGCCGGCCACGACGGCGACACCACGCTGATCACCCTCACCGCGTCCGGCTCCGCACCGGTGCGCTGGTCCGCGACCACCTCGGCGTCCTGGCTCTACCTCAGCCAGTCCTCGGGAACCCTGGACCCCGGCGACACGTTGACGATCAAGGTGTACGTCGACCACCTGCGCGAGCCCTCCGGCCACTGGCGCGCCCAGGTCGCGGTCTCCCCGGCCGGCTCCGTCGTCACCATCGACGGCTACGGCACGGCGCCCTCCGGACCGCCGACCCCACCGGCCTCCCCCTCCGACACCCCCGACCCGACCCCCTCGACCACACCCCCCACCACCCCACCGACCAGCGAGTCCCCGTCCCCGACGGACCCGAGCCCCAGCCCCTCGGCCCCGACCCCGTCGGACCCGCCCAGCTCCTCCCCGTCTCCGAGCGACAGCGACAGCCCGAGCCCTTCGGACAGTTAGCCGGGGGGAGGGCGTGGATGTGGTGGGAGATACAGCCAAGGGCATGTTCACGACCGACGGCGCTGCAGTTCCTTAGGGGCGCGGGGCCGCATCGATATGCGGCTCCGCCGCGTGGGCGCGACCGGCCACCTGCGACCCGCAACCCGCGGGCGGGCCGAACAATCCCCACCCCCGGCGCCCCGAAGCCGACCTCAGTCGACCGGCTCCGGATCGGCCGGATGCGGCGCGACAAGCGGCAACTGCGACGCCAGTCGCGCCTCGCACAGCTCGACCAGCCGGTCGTACCCCTCCTTGCCCATCAGCTCGGTCAGCTCGGCCCGGTAGGACACGTACACCGGATCGCCCGCGCCGTGCGCCGACGTCGCCGAGGTGCACCACCAGTGCAGGTCGTGACCGCCCGGACCCCAGCCCCGGCGGTCGTACTCGCCGATGGAGACCTGGAGGACGCGCGTGTCGTCGGGGCGGTCGATCCAGTCGTACGTCCGCCGGATCGGCAGCTGCCAGCACACGTCCGGCTTGGTCTCCAGCGGCTCGCGACCCTCCTTCAGCGCCAGGATGTGCAGCGAGCAGCCCGCGCCGCCGGCGAAGCCGGGACGGTTCTGGAAGATGCAGGATCCCTGGAAGGGGCGGGTCTGCCGGTCGCCGTCCTCGTCCTCCGAGATCCAGCCGCCGCGCGTGCCCTCGTCGTGGTGCTGCCAGATCTCCGGGGTGAGGCGTGCCACGTGCTCGGCCACCCGCTTCTCGTCGTCCTCGTCCGAGAAGTGCGCCCCCAGAGTGCAGCACCCGTCGTCCGCGCGGCCCGCCTGAATACCCTGGCAGCCGCTGCCGAAGATGCAGTTCCAGCGAGAGGTGAGCCATGTCAGATCGCAGCGGAAGACCTGCTCGTCGTCCGCCGGATCAGGGAACTCCACCCATGCCCGCGCGAAGTCGAGCCCCTTCTCGTCGCTCACCTTCGGGGCCCGTGCGGACGTCGACGCCTTCGCCTGCGAAGAATCCTTCGATCCCTTGGAGGATCTGGTCGCCTTGTCCGCCTTGGCGGCCTTCTGGTCCTTCGCCTTTTTCGTCTTTGGCACGTCTCCAGGGTAAGTGGCCCGGCGCCGCTCCGGGGACCGTGCACGGACGATCTGGCAGTAGCGTTCCGTACATGAGACTCGGTGTCCTGGACGTGGGTTCCAACACGGTGCATCTGCTGGTGGTGGACGCCCACCCCGGCGCGCGCCCGCTGCCCGCGCATTCGCACAAGGCCGAACTACGGCTCGCCCAGCTGCTCGACGAGAGCGGTGCCATCGACGACAGCGGCATCCACAAGCTGATCGACGTCGTGCAGGACGCGCTCCAGGCCGCCGAGGACAAGGGTGTCGAGGATCTGCTCCCGTTCGCCACCTCCGCCGTCCGGGAGGCCACCAACGCCGACGAGGTCCTCGCGCGCGTGGAGGCCGAGACGGGCGTACGGCTGCAGGTCCTCAGCGGGCCCGAGGAGGCCCGCCTCACCTTTCTCGCCGTCCGCCGCTGGTTCGGCTGGTCCGCCGGAAGGCTGCTGGTCCTGGACATCGGCGGCGGCTCCCTGGAGATCGCCTACGGCATCGACGAGGAACCGGACGCCGCCGTCTCCCTCCCGCTCGGCGCCGGCCGTCTCACCGCCGGCTGGCTGCCCGGCGACCCGCCCGTCCCCGAGGACGTGCGCGCCCTGCGCCGCCACGTCCGCGCGGAGATCGCCCGCACGGTCGGCGAGTTCAAGCGCTTCGGCGCCCCCGACCACGTGGTCGCCACCTCCAAGACCTTCAAGCAGCTGGCCCGCATCGCCGGCGCCGCCCGCACCGCCGACGGCCTCTACGTGCAGCGCGAACTCAAGCGCGAGTCCCTGGAGGCCTGGGTCCCGCGCCTGTCCGGCATGACCGGCGACCAGCGCGCCGACCTCCCCGGCGTCTCCGAGGGCCGGGCCGGCCAGATACTGGCGGGCGCCCTGGTGGCCGAGGGCGCGATGGACCTCTTCGGCATCGAGAAGCTGGAGGTCTGTCCGTGGGCCCTGAGGGAGGGCGTGATCCTGCGGCGGCTCGATCACATGGGTTCGGCGTAGCCACCCGAGAGGCTGACGGGCTGGCCCTGTGACGGGTCGGCTCTGTGGCGGGTCGGCTCTGCGACGGGTGGGTCGGCTCCGTGACGGGCTGGCTCCGCGATGGGCCCGCTCGGCGACGCGCCGACCCGCCCAAGGCCCGCCCCGCGGCCGGCCGACCCCGCCACAGGCCCGCCCCGCGACCGGTCACCGCGGCAAGCCACCGTGACGAGCCGCAACGCGCCCTCGCCCACCCCCAACCCACCCCCCAACCCGCCCCGAACGCCGAAATGACCCATCTCACAACGGCGAACCGGCACCCCGCACCCCTCCCACTCGACCCCGTAAGGTGACGGACGTGGCTGAACCGAAGGACGTGCGCATCGCGCTGTCGACCGCCTCCGTCTACCCGGAGTCGACGGCGACGGCGTTCGAGATCGCCGCGCGCCTCGGTTACGACGGCGTCGAGGTCATGGTGTGGACCGACCCGGTCAGCCAGGACATCGAGGCCCTACGCCGCCTGTCCGACTATCACGGCGTCCCGATCCTGGCGGTCCACGCCCCCTGTCTGCTGATCACGCAGCGGGTGTGGTCCACCGACCCCTGGGCCAAGCTGCAGCGCGCCCAGGCGGCAGCCGAGAAGCTGGGCGCCTCGACCGTCGTCGTCCACCCGCCCTTCCGCTGGCAGCGCCAGTACGCCCGCGACTTCGTGGACGGGATCTGGCGGATGGCGAACGAGACCGACGTGCGGTTCGCCGTCGAGAACATGTACCCCTGGCGCTACCGCGACCGCGAGATGCTCGCCTACGCGCCCGAGTGGGACGTCACCAAGGACGACTACCGGCACTTCACGATCGACCTGAGCCACACGGCGACCGCCCGTACGGACGCCCTGGACATGATCGACCGCATGGGCGACCGGCTCGGCCACATCCACCTCGCCGACGGCCGCGGCTCCGCCAAGGACGAGCACCTGGTCCCCGGCCGCGGCACCCAGCCATGCGCCGAGGTGCTGGAGCGGCTCGCGCTCACCGGCTTCGACGGCCATGTCGTCGTCGAGGTCAACACCCGGCGGGCCATGTCCAGCGCCGAGCGCGAGGCCGACCTCGCCGAGGCCCTGGCCTTCACCCGCAAGCACCTTGCGTCCTCGCTGGAGGTGCCACGCCGATGACCGGGGCCACGGCACGCCGACGGGGACGGCCCCCGCGCACCGAGTCCGCCGACACCCGCGACCGCATCCTCGCCGCGGCCCGCGAGGAGTTCTCCGAGCGCGGCTACGAGAAGACGTCCGTACGCGGCATCGCCAAGGCCGCCGGCGTCGACTCGGCGCTCGTCCACCACTACTTCGGCACCAAGGAACAGGTCTTCGAGGCGGCCATCTCGGTCGCCTTCGCGCCAGCGCTCGACGCGCCCCGCGCGGTGGCCGAAGGGCCGGTGGACGCGGTGGGGGAGCGGCTGACCCGCTTCGTGTTCGGCGTCTGGGAGAACCCCACGACCCGTGCGCCCGTCCTCGCCATCCTCCGGTCCGCGGTGAACAACGAGACCGCCGCCGCCGTCTTCCGCCGCCTCATCGCCACCCAGCTGCTGCGCCGGCTCGCGGCCCAGATGGACCTGCCGGACGCGGAGCTGCGGGCCGAGCTGGCGGCCGCGCAGATCGTGGGTACGGCGATGATGCGCTACGTGATCAAGCTGGAGCCGCTGGCCTCGGCGGACCTGGAGCAGATCATCGCCCGGGTGGCGCCGGTGGTGCAGCGGCATCTGACGGGCGCCTGAGGATCCCGTCGTACCGGACGCCCCGGACCCGCGGAGCTCACCTCTCGCGCCTCTCGAAGCCTCCCCGCACACGAGACACCCGTCCCGCATTTCGGACAGTGCGTCCCGGTCCCTGGATGACCGGCGTACTCTCGACAACAGTCAGAAGTCTCTGATCGCAGTCTCTGATCGCAGTCACTGAAGGAGCGAGCGACGATGCCCGAGCTGAGGTCCCGCACAGTCACCCACGGCCGCAACATGGCGGGCGCCCGCGCCCTTATGCGCGCCTCCGGTGTACCCGGTGCGGACATCGGCCGGAAGCCCGTCATCGCCGTCGCCAACTCCTTCACGGAGTTCGTGCCGGGCCACACCCACCTCCAGCCGGTCGGCCGGATCGTCAGCGAGGCGATCAAGGAGGCCGGCGGCATCCCGCGCGAGTTCAACACGATCGCGGTCGACGACGGCATCGCCATGGGCCACGGCGGCATGCTGTACTCCCTGCCCTCCCGCGACCTGATCGCGGACTCGGTGGAGTACATGGTCGAGGCCCACTGCGCCGACGCCCTGGTCTGCATCTCCAACTGCGACAAGATCACCCCGGGCATGCTGATGGCGGCCCTGCGCCTGAACATCCCGACGGTGTTCGTCTCCGGCGGCCCGATGGAGTCCGGCCGGGCCACGCTGGTCGACGGCACGGTCCGCACCCTCGACCTGGTCGACGCGATCTCCGACGCCGTCAACGACAAGATCTCCGACGAGGACATCCTCCGTATCGAGGAGAACGCCTGCCCGACCTGCGGCAGCTGTTCCGGCATGTTCACGGCCAACTCGATGAACTGCCTGACCGAGGCCATCGGCCTCTCCCTGCCCGGCAACGGCTCGGTCCTCGCCACCCACACGGCCCGCCGCCGGCTCTACGAGGACGCGGCCCGCACGGTCATGGACCTCACCCGCCGCTACTACGAGCAGGACGACGACTCGGTCCTGCCGCTGAACGTCGCCACCTTCCAGGCCTTCGAGAACGCGATGGCCCTGGACATCGCGATGGGCGGCTCCACCAACACGATCCTGCACCTGCTGGCCGCCGCCCAGGAGGCCGGCGTCCCGTTCGGCCTGGAGGAGATCGACGCCGTCTCGCGCCGCGTCCCGTGCCTCGCCAAGGTGGCGCCCAACGTCGCGAAGAACCGCACGTACTACATGGAGGACGTGCACCGCGCCGGCGGCATCCCCGCCCTCCTCGGCGAACTGCACCGCGCCGGCCTGCTGAACGAGGACGTGCACGCCGTGCACAGCCCCTCCCTCTCCGACTGGCTGAAGACGTGGGACGTCCGTGGCGGCTCCCCGTCCTCCGAGGCCGTCGAGCTGTGGCACGCGGCCCCGGGCTGCGTCCGCTCCTCGGAGGCCTTCTCCCAGTCCGAGCGCTGGGAGGCCCTGGACGACGACGCCGAGGGCGGCTGCATCCGCTCCGCCGAACACGCCTACTCCAAGGACGGCGGCCTCGCGGTCCTCAGGGGCAACCTGGCCGTCGACGGCTGCGTGGTGAAGACGGCCGGCGTCGACGAGTCCATCTGGACCTTCGAGGGCCCGGCGGTCGTCTGCGAGTCCCAGGAAGAGGCCGTCCAGCGGATCCTCACCCAGGAGGTCAAGGACGGCGACGTCGTCGTCATCCGTTACGAGGGCCCCAAGGGCGGACCCGGCATGCAGGAGATGCTCTACCCGACCTCGTACCTGAAGGGCCGCGGCCTCGGCAAGAGCTGCGCCCTGATCACCGACGGCCGCTTCTCCGGCGGCACCTCCGGCCTCTCCATCGGCCACGCCTCCCCCGAGGCGGCCTCCGGCGGCACCATCGCCCTGGTCCAGGACGGCGACCGCATCCGCATCGACATCCCCGGCCGCACCATCGAACTCCTCGTCGACGACGCCGAACTGGCCCGCCGCGAGCAGGCCCTGGGCGGCGTGTACGCGCCGAAGAACCGCGAACGCAAGGTGTCGGCGGCTCTGCGGGCCTACGCGGCGATGGCGACCAGCGCCGACAAGGGCGCCGTGCGTGACGTGACCAAGCTGGGCTGACCGGCCGCAAACGCCGGTAGACACCCGCACCCGTCCGCGACCCTCAGGGGCCGTCTCCGTCCGGAGGCGGCCCCTTCGCGTGTCACCAGGCCGCGGGATCGCGTCCGTCCACGGCGAAGACGGTGCCGTCGGGGGCGGTGGCGTACACGTGGCCGTGGCCGAGCAGCGGCGCGGGCGGCGCCCCCATCACCTGGGTGGCCTGCGCGCCCAGGCGCGCCCGGGTCTGCCCGACGAGCGTTCCGTCGTGCGCGTCGACGGCGAGGAGCCGTCCGTCGCTCGCGGTGAAGAACACGTGCCGGCCGTCCGCGACCGGCGCCGAACCACGGCTCACCGACGTCTCCAGACGCCACTGGAGCCGCTGGTCCGCCATGTCCACGGCCTCGAGCAGACCCCCGGCGGCCAGGAGGTAGACCGTGTCCCCGCGCACGGTGGCCTGGGCACCGTCCAGGGCCACCGGGAGATCCACCCGCTGCGAGGACCCGGTCCCCGGGGTGAAACGGACCACCCCCCGCGCCGTGCCGTAGACCTGGTCGACGGAGAGGCAGAAGACGGCACCGCCCGCGGAACCGACGGGCTTGAGGGTCCCGCTCAGCCGCTCCCGCCACCGCACCTGCCCCGTCTCCGGGTCGACCGCGGTCACGAGCGTCCGCGCCCCGTCGCCGGAGGTGCTGACCGCGTAGGCCAGCGGGTCGCCCGGGAAGGAGGTGAAGGACGGCGCGGCGAGCCCGTCGATCCGATGGCTCCACCGGGTCCCGCCCGACGCGGCGTCCAGCGCGGTGACGATTCCGTCGGCGCCCGTGAGCAGGGCCGTACCCCCGACGTACCGCACCAGCGTGCCCGCCGGCACGGCCCGGCTCCAGGCCTTCCCGCCCGAGGCCGGCCTGAGCGCCGACAGCCGGGCACCTCCGCTGGTGTGCGGCTGCACCAGGCCGCCCGCGAGAACCGGCGCCCCGCTCATGGCCTTCACGTCCGCCGACCGCTGCCACAACCGCGAACCGTCGGTGGGCGAGAGCGCGTACACCACGCCCGACCGCGCACACAGCAACTGCCCGCCCCCGTACGAGCACCGGGGCATTCCGCCGCTCCCGGGGGCGGCCTTCACGGCCCAGGGCTCGACGGCCCGCGGCGATGACGCGCGGGACGCCGAGGGCGCGGGGTCGGCGCCGCCGAACTGCACCGCCGCCGGCACCCCGACCAGGACGAGGCCGAGCGCGCCGGCGCCCAGCACCGCCTTCCTGCCCCCGCGCTTGCGTTTCCCGGGCGAGGACTCTTTGGCGGCGGAGCGCGGCGTGCCGCCCTCGCCACGGGGCTCCGGGGCGGCGGACGCCCCGGCCGTGCGCTGCGCCGGTATGAACGCCTGCGTGTCGTACGAGGCCGCCACCGACCGAAGTTCCCGCATCAGCTCGTCCGGAGTCGGCCGCTGCTCGGGCTCCTTGGCGAGACAGCGCAGCACCAGCGGCGCCAGACTCTCCGGCACCCCGGTCAGATCGGGCTCGTCGTGCACCACCTGATAGGCGACGACGTACGGACTGTCGGAGTCGAACGGCCCGCGACCGGTCGCCGCGTGCACCAGCACCGAACCCAGGGCGAAGACGTCCGCCGCCGGCCCCACCTCACGGGGCCGCCGGAACTGCTCCGGCGCCATGAACGGCGGAGTACCGATCAGCTTGCCCGTCTCGGTCCGCAGTTCGCTGTCCTTCGGCCGGGAGATGCCGAAGTCGATGACCTTCGGCCCGTCCTCCGCGAGCAGCACGTTGCTCGGCTTGAGATCCCGGTGCACCACGCCCACCCGGTGGATGTCGCGCAACGCCTCGGCGAGCCCCGCCATCAGCCTGCGCAACTGCTCCGCCGGCATCGGCCCGTTCCGCTTCACCTGCTCGGAGAGCGTCGGACCGGGAATGAACAGTGTGGCCATCCACGGCCGTTCGGCCTCGGGATCGGCGTCCACGACCGGCGCCGTGAAGGCACCGCTCACCCGCCGCGCGGCCGCCACCTCCTGCCGGAAGCGGCCCCGGAACTCGGGATCCCGGGCGAACTCCGCGTGGACGACCTTCACCGCGAGCTTCATCCCCGAGGGACTCCGCGCCAGTTGGACCACGCCCATGCCGCCCGAACCCAGGCACGACTCCAGACGGTAGTGACCGGCGTACTCGGGAAGTTCCGCTTCCGCGCCCGCTCCGGTGCTGCGCTGTGGCGCCATGGACCAACCCCCGTGCTGTTCGACCGCGCGCGCGACGCACGGAGCCTAGTCGATGACTCGTAGGAGACAGAGGCGGCTTGCTAACCTCCGCGTGCGAGTCGCGCACAGGTGTTCCGCGGCTCGGATCCAGGGGAAGCGACGAGGCCCCCGTCCATCCGAGGGGCCGTCAGGGGGAGACATCTCATGTCCGTCGAGCGAGTCGAAGAGGCCGCAGGGGCCGAAGAGGTCACGGAACCGGTGAGCACCGCCGCGGCGGTGGCGACGGGCGGGGTACCGGGCACGCGCTACTACGCGGTCGCCCCGGACGTCCGTCTGAACGTCCGCAGCGGCCCCGGCACCGACTACAACATCGTCCGCGTCCTGCCCTACGGCAGCAAGGTCCCGATCTACTGCCAGGCACCGGGCACCACCGTGACGGGCCCGTACGGCACGTCGAAGATCTGGGACAACATCAACAACGGCGAGTACGTCGCCGACGCCTACGTGCAGACGGGCAGCGACGGCTACATCGCCGCGCGCTGCGGCTGACCCTCGCGGGCGACCCCACCAGGAGCCCGCCGCCGCCCGGCGCCATAATCGTCCCGTGAGCGACGAAACCGGCACCCCGGACACCTCGGCGGGCTCCCCGGGCGGCGGCCCCCGCCCCGAGCCCCTCCGCTTCTTCGGCACCACCTGGGTGAACCACGACAATGGCTACCCGGCCCGCCGCGCCGGCGTCGCCGTCGGCTCCCTCGCCGCGGCCGTCGCCTCCTGCCTGATCCTGCGCCTCGCCTACGACGGCCTCCAGATCGCCGGCACCGGCTCCCTCGTGAGCGTGCTGATCGTCGCCATGTTCGCGATCTGCAGCGCGCTCGCCTTCCGCAACACCTGGGAGGGCTTCGGCAAGCGCCACGACCCCGAGCGCCAGGCCTCCCTGCGCGGCCTCCTCGCCATCGGCTTCATCGGCTCCTTCCTCGCCTACTCCTTCCGCTCCCTCACCGAGGCCCCGGGCGAGAAACTCCACCGCGCCGAGTACGAGACGGCCCGCGAGGAGTACGAGCGCCGCACCACCCGGCGCACGGGCAACCCGTCGAAGAAGAAGCGACGCCGGTAGACCGGGAGTTCCGGGCCGCCGCCCGGTGCGGGTCTGGGCCGGTCGTCGTGGCGCCGGGCTGCCCGGTGCGGGTCTGGGCCGGTCGTCGTGGCGCCGGGCTGCCCGGTGCGGGTCTGGGCTGACCGCGTAGCTTTGGGCCGTCCGGTGTGGGTCTGGGCCGGTCGTCGTAGCTCCAGGCCGCCCAGTGTGGGTTCGGGCCGCTCGGCGTAGCGCCGGGCTGCCCGGTGCGGGTCTGGCCGACTGTCGTACCGGTGCGGGTCTGGCCGACTGTCGTACCTCCGAGCCGCCCGCTCGGCGCCGTGGGCCATGCCGGCGCCGTACCACCGCCCTCCACCGGGCGGGCCGGCGCCGCGCCCCCGGCCCGCCGTCGGTCCGCGAGCCGTGAATCGCGCCGAAACGGGGTCAAAAACCCGCTCGTCCCCGCTGCCGCCCCCGCGCACCATGGGCGTCATGACCGCATCGCCAGCCGCACCCGAGCACTCCGGCCACTCCGAGCACCCCCATCCGCCGCACCCGCCGCACGCTCCGCGCGCCCACTCCTTCAACGCCGCGGCGGCCCAGTACGCCGCGAACCGCCCCTCCTACCCGCCCGCCCTCTTCGACACCGTCGAGGAACTGGCCGGACGCCCCCTCGCCGGCGCCCGGGTCGTGGACGTCGGCGCCGGCACCGGTATCGCCACAGCCCTGCTGCACGAGCGTGGTGCCGAGGTCCTCGCGGTCGAGCCCGGCGCGGGCATGGCCGCCGAGTTCCGCCGCGCGCTGCCGCACATTCCGCTCGTCCACGGCAACGGCGACGCCCTGCCCCTGGCCGACACCAGCGCGGACTTCCTCACCTACGCACAGGCCTGGCACTGGACCGACCCGGCGCAGTCGGTGCCGGAGGCGCTGCGCGTGCTGCGGCCGGGCGGCGCGCTGGCACTGTGGTGGAACACCACCCCCCGCGACGTCGAGTGGATCGCCGAGGCCCAGGAGCGCGCGTGCCGCTTCTTCGGCATCGACTTCGCCGCCGAACGGCGCAAGGACGCCGAGCACACCGCGGACACCGAGCGCGCCGACCCCAGCGGCCGGCTCCGCTTCACCCGCGGCGAGGTCCGCTGGAGCCGTCGCGTCCCGGTCGACACCCACCTCGCCAACGTCGGCAGCCACTCCTTCCTCCTCGTCACCCCGGAGGAGCGACGGACCGCCTTCCTGGAGCAGGAGCGCGGTCATCTGATGCGGGTTTTCCCGGACGGCATCGTCGAGGAGACGTACGACGTGCTCCTGCTCGTGGCGACCAAGCCCTGATAGCGCCCCATCTCCCTTCCCGACAGCGGCGGCCCGGTTCTCGGGGCCGCCGTTCTCGTGTACGGCACAGCGACCGCCGCCACTTGACGGCGGCGACCCTCGGGAAGATTATTCACCGCATGATGAATTATGTGCCCGAGCCGACCCGCCCCCCGGCTCCGGACGCCGTCCACGCGGAGAACCTCACCGTCGTCCGCGGCCCCCGCACCGTCCTCCACGACCTCCGATTCGCCGTCCCGCGCGGGCAGATCACCGGCCTGCTCGGCCCCTCCGGCTGCGGCAAGTCCACGCTGATGCGCGCCATCGTCGGCACCCAGGCCAAGGTCACCGGCACCCTCGACGTCCTCGGCCGCCCCGCCGGCCACCCCACCCTGCGCAGCCGCATCGGCTACGTCACCCAAGCCCCCTCCGTCTACGACGACCTGACCGTCCGCCAGAACCTCGAGTACTTCGCCGCGATCCTCGACCCCGGCCGGGCCGCCGGCGAACGCCGCCACCAGCGCGTCACCCAGACTCTCGTCGACGTCGACCTCACCAGCCACGCCGACGCCCTCGCCGGCAACCTCTCCGGCGGACAGCGCAGCCGCGTCTCCCTCGCCGTCGCCCTTCTCGGCACGCCCGAACTCCTCGTCCTCGACGAGCCGACCGTCGGCCTCGACCCCGTCCTCCGCCGCGACCTGTGGAACCTCTTCCACGACATCGCCGCCACCCGCGGCGCCACCCTCCTCGTCTCCTCCCACGTCATGGACGAGGCCGAGCGCTGCCACCGCCTCCTCCTCATGCGCGAAGGCCGGATCCTCGCCGACGACACCCCCGAAGCCCTGCGCACCCGCACCGGCAGCGACACCGTCGAGGCCGCCTTCCTCCGCCTCGTGGACGAAGCCACCGCCGCGGACCGCACCAAGGAGACGACCCGATGAGCACGACGACCGTGAACGAAGCCCCCGCCGCGCCCACCGGCGTGCTGAACGCCTCCCGCACCACCGCCACCGCGACCCGCGTCCTGCGGCAGCTCCGCCACGACCCGCGGACCATCGCGCTGATGATCCTCGTGCCGTGCCTGATGCTGATCCTGCTGCGCTATGTCTTCGACGCCAGCCCGCGCACCTTCGACAACATCGGCGCCTCCCTGCTCGGCATCTTCCCGCTGATCACGATGTTCCTGGTCACCTCCATCGCCACCCTGCGCGAACGCACCTCGGGCACCCTCGAACGCCTCCTTGCCATGCCCCTCGGCAAGGCCGACCTCATCGCCGGCTACGCCCTCGCCTTCGGCGCGCTCGCCATCGTCCAGTCCGCCCTCGCCACCGGGCTCGCGGTCTGGTTCCTCGGCCTCGATGTCACCGGGTCCCCCTGGCTCCTCCTGCTGGTCGCCCTCCTCGACGCCCTCCTCGGCACGGCCCTCGGTCTCTTCGTCTCGGCCTTCGCGGCCTCGGAATTCCAGGCGGTCCAGTTCATGCCCGCGGTGATCTTTCCCCAGCTCCTCCTCTGCGGCCTCTTCACGCCCCGCTCCGACATGCACCCCGTCCTGAAGGCCGTCTCCGACGTCCTCCCCATGTCGTACGCCGTCGACGGCATGAACGAGGTCCTCCACCACACCGACATGACGGCCACGTTCATCAGGGACGCCCTGATCGTGGCGGGCTGCGCGGTCCTGGTCCTCGTCCTGGGCGCGGCGACCCTCAGGCGGCGAACGCAGTGACCGCGCCCCGGGCCCGTCCCGGCCCCACCTCGCCGGCCGGCGGACGTTCCGCCCACCGGACAGCCGACACGCCCACCGCGTCCCCGGTGCCAGACTGAACCGCATGAGCCAGAAAGTCGCAGTCCTCGGCACCGGCAAGATCGGCGAAGCCCTGCTCAGCGGAATGATCCGGGCCGGCTGGGCCCCGGCGGACCTCCTGGTCACCGCCCGCCGCCCCGAGCGCGGCGAAGAACTCCGCACCCGCTACGGAGTCACCCCGGTCACCAACGCCGAGGCCGCCAAGACCGCCGACATCCTGATCCTCACGGTCAAGCCGCAGGACATGGGCACCCTCCTGGACGAACTCGCCCCGCACGTCCCCACCGACCGCCTGGTCATCAGCGGAGCCGCCGGCATCCCCACCTCCTTCTTCGAGGAGCGCCTCGCCACGGGCACCCCGGTCGTCCGTGTCATGACGAACACGCCCGCCCTCGTCGACGAGGCCATGTCCGTCATCTCCGCCGGCAGCCACGCGACAGAGGCGCACGTCGCGCACGCCGAGGCGATCTTCGGAGCCGTCGGCAAGACCCTCCGCGTCCCGGAGAGCCAGCAGGACGCCTGCACCGCCCTGTCCGGCTCCGGCCCGGCCTACTTCTTCTACCTGGTCGAAGCCATGACCGACGCCGGCATCCTGCTCGGCCTGCCCCGCGACAAGGCCCACGACCTCATCGTCCAGTCCGCCATCGGCGCCGCCGTGATGCTCCGCGACAGCGGCGAGCACCCCGTCAAGCTCCGCGAGAACGTCACCTCCCCGGCCGGCACCACGATCAACGCCATCCGCGAACTGGAGAACCACGGCGTCCGCGCCGCCCTCATCGCCGCCCTCGAAGCCGCCCGCGACCGCAGCCGCGAGCTGGCCTCCGGCAAGAAGGACTGACCCCCGCACCCGGGGGCGCCCACCGAAACACCGGCCGCCCCCGGACACGCACCGCCTACCGCACCGCGCTCAGCGCGGGCTCCGGGGCGGCCGGCAGCAGCCCGATCGCCCGATAGGCCGTATCGGCGGTCGGCCGCGCCATCGCCCGAGCCTTCTCCGCACCATCCCGGAGCACCCCCTCCACATACGCGGGATCCGTGCACAACTCCCTGTGCCTGGCCTGCACGGGCTTCAGAACCTCCACCACCGCCTCCGCGGTGTCCTTCTTCAAAGCGCCGTACGAGGGGTAAACGTCCGCCAGTGACTCAGGGTTCCCGTCCGTGCACGCAGCGAGAATCTCCAGCAGATTGGCGACCCCGGGCCGCCCCTCACGGTCGTACTCCACGCCCCGACCGCTGTCGGTCACGGCCCGCATGACCTTCTTCCGTACGACGTCGGGCTCGTCGAGGAGATAGACGACGCCCAGACCCGAGGCGTCCGACTTCCCCATCTTCGACGTCGGGTTCTGCAGGTTCATCACCCGTGCCGCGATCCCCGGCCGCGTCGCCTTCGGCACGACGAACGTGTGCCCGTACCGCTGGTTGAACCGCACCGCCAGATCCCGCGCCAGCTCGACGTGCTGAACCTGGTCGTCCCCGACCGGAACCTCGTCCGCGCCGTACGCCATGATGTCCGCCGCCATCAGCACCGGATACGTCAGCAGCGACAGCCGCACGCTCCCGCCGCGTTCCCGCTCCCGCGCGGCTTTCTCCTTGTACTGGATCATCCGCCGCATCTCACCGTCGGTCGCCACGCACTCCAGCAGGTACGAGAGCCTCGTGTGCTCGTCGACATGGCTCTGCAGGAACACGGTGCACACCTCGGGATCGAGCCCGACAGCCAGCATCAACGTCGTCGTCTGCCGACTGAGTCTGCACACCCGCGCCGGATCGTGGTCCACGGTCAGCGCGTGCAGATCCACGACGCAGAACAGGGAGTCAGCCCGGTGCTGGTCGGTCTCGGCCCAGCGCCGCATCGCTCCCAGGTAGTTGCCCAGCGTCAGGTGCCCGGTCGGCTGAACCCCGCTGAAGACCCTCGTCATCTCCACTCCGTCTCCTGGTCGGGACCGCCGCTCCTGCGGCCGGCCCCCGGAGTCCGGAGGAGATACGAGAACGGCCGCCGAAGCGGCGGCCGTTGGATGCATACGTGAGTACGGCCGCCGTCAGGCGGCCCACCAGAGCTGGGTACACGTACGCGTAGTCATGCAGCCCACCGTACGCCCTGGAGTGAACTCAAGGGAGGGGTTGACACGCCTCACCCGGGTGCGTAGTGTTCTCCGAGTTGTCCGACGTGAGCGCCGACTCCGGTCGGTCCCCGGACAGCCATTCCGCAAGGTCCACTCATTCATCGATGCTCATGCGTCGGATTGCTTTGGTGTGCGCATTTGCGAAATGAGGAATCCGTGTCCGAAAGGACGCGGCCCCCGATTAGCTCGGGAGCCGGGAATCCGCTAAAGTCTCACTCGTCGGAACGGCCCGCAAGCCGCGAAGACCACCCCCTCTGACTGGGAATCAGACGCCGCGAGGATCTGATAGAGTCGGAACCGCCGGAAAGGGAAACGCGAGAGCGAAAACCTGGAAAGCACCGAGGAAATCGGATCGAGAAAAGATCTGATAGAGTCGGAAACGCAAGACCGAAG